>NZ_JBMYBT010000085.1:0-16598 GCF_053993635.1 Desulfothermus sp.
AATCTATGTTCCATTTAATATTAGGTGGTGATGAAAATATGTTGTCTATTACTGGGCCTGCTACTGCAATAACTGTGATGTCACATATATCCAATGCTTTTTTAAAAGCTGTGTCTTTTAATTGTAATATTAATTCTTCAAAAGAATTTGCCTTTTTTGTGTCAAGCCATATTTTATCTAGTATGATTAAATCATCATTACCTTGAAATTCAAATAACCCAAATCTGCTGTGGGTTCCACCAATATCTGCGGATAAGATATATCTTTTATTCATTTTACAAAAATATTTTTTATTCTATTTCAAGACCAATTGGACAATGGTCTGATCCCATTATTTTGTCTTCAATCCATGCATTTTTTACTCTAGGTAAAAGCTCTTTTGATACAAAAAAATAGTCTATTCTCCAACCTATATTTTTCTTTCTTGCATTAAATCTATAGCTCCACCATGTATATTTGCCTGGACTTTTATCAAATATCCTGAAAGTATCCACGTAACCTGTAGCTATAAATTTATCTATCCATGCCCTTTCAATGGGCAGAAAGCCTGACCTATTGGAATTTTCTTTTGGATTGGCAAGGTCTATTTCTGTGTGGGCAGTATTAAAATCTCCTCCCACTATAATTGGTTTGTTTTTTCTTAATTTTTCTACATAATCTAAAAAATAGTCATAAAAATCCAATTTAAATTTAAGTCTTTCTTCACTCATCTGACCATTTGGAAAATAGATATTAAAAAGATAGAAGTCATCATATTCCAGCTCTATGACCCTTCCTTCTCCAGCGAATTTTTTTTCTGGGAATTCCAGTGAATATCTTATTGGTTTATTTTTATAAAAAACTGCAACCCCAGAATACCCTTTTTTCTTTTTTGATGAATTCCAGATAAAGCTATAACCATCTCTTTTTTCCAATTCTTTTTTGGGTATTTGACTAATTTCAGCCTTGATTTCCTGAATAAGCACAATATCACCTTTACATGAGTTTAGCCAGTCCCAGAATCCCTTTTTAATTATAGCCCTAAATCCATTTACATTCCATGAATAGATTTTCATAACTCACCAAAAAATAGGGGATATCCCATTTGATATCCCCTAATAAAGTTTTATGTTTATTTTAAGGTTTCCATATTTCCCATACCTTGCCAACAAGCTCAGGGCCAGGAGTCAAAGTCTTATCTCCTGGTTCCCAACCAGATGGGGCGACCTCGCCTGTTTTAACTACATGCTGAAATGCCTTTATCTGTCTTAAAAGCTCCTTAGGATTCCTGCCAACTTCTGGGGTAAGCACTTCCATAGCCCTTACCTTGAAGTCAGGATCAATAATAAATCTTCCCCTAATATCTACCCCAGCATCTTCGTCATATACTCCGTAAACTTTTCCAATCTTTCCACCAGGATCAGATAGCATTGGAAATGGTACCCCACCTTCAATCATTTTTGAGAGTTCTTCTTCCTGCCATATCTTGTGGACAAAACGGCTGTCCGTGCTAATTGCCATGATTTCCACCCCAAGGGCCTTAAACTCATCATAAAGGCTGGCAACTGCAGCCAACTCAGTTGGTCAGACAAATGTAAAATCTCCAGGATAGAAGCAAAGTACTATCCACTTTCCTTTGTAGTCTGAAAGTTTTAATGGTTTAAAACCAAATCCTGGAACAAATGCACTTGTTTCAAAGTCTATTGCTTCTTTTCCTACTTTTATTAACATATCCTCTCCTCCTGTAAAATTTTGATTTTCCTCTTTTGATTTGTCTGTTGAAAAAATTGGCCCTTTTGTTGGGGTTACGCACTCATCTTTTAATTGTTCCATGGCCCATCCTCCTTTTTTAATTTAATTTTTTTAATTTGTCTGCCATCTGTTTACCCAAATCTTCGCACTGCTTAAGGCCATTAGAATTGGGCACATACTGAATCTTAAGGGCTGGGGCTATAATTTCAAAATTTGCCTCTCTTAAAATTTCTTCCACTTTTTTGGGGGCCTCTCCACTCCATCCATATGAACCAAAAGCTGCCCCTAATTTGTTTTTGGGTCTAAGACCCTTCATATATGTCAAAAAATCAGAAATAGTTGGGAATATGGAGTTATTTAATGTTGGAGAACCCACTAAAAGACCTCCTGCATCCATAAGTTCTGTTATAATATCGCTCCTATGCCATGATTTAAGACTCATAACCTTTACTTCAATATCTTCCTTGTTTAATGTTTCTCCTATTGTTTCTGCCATCTTTTCAGTTGAATGCCACATTGTATCATAAACCACCAATGCCTTTTTAGTGGGTTTTTGCTCTGCCCACTTTACATATAGGTCTATGATCTTACCAATGTGTTTGGTCCAGATTACTCCATGGTCAGGGCATATCATGTTAAATTCTAAATTTAATTTTTTTACTTTTTCAAATAATTTTAAGACTAAGTTAGAATATGGCAAGAGGATGTTTGCATAATATTTTTTTGCCTGTTTAAATAGCTCGTCTTCATCTACTTCATGATCAAATCTTCTGGATGTGGCATAGTGTTCTCCAAATGCATCAGAGGAAAATAGTATTTTTTCTTCTGGAATATATGTGAACATGCTATCTGGCCAGTGAAGCATTCTTGTTTCAATAAACATTAATTCCCTTTTACCAATGCTAAGTTTATCTCCATCTGCAACAGGGATGTAGTAAAAGCCATCTCCAAAATGTAGACTCAAATTCTTTTTGCCCATTTTTGAGCAATATATAGGCTTATCTTTTCCAATTATATGCATAAATCTTGGTAATGACCCAGTATGATCCATCTCTGTATGGTTACTTATCACAATATCTATTTTCCTGGGGTCTATTACTTGTCTAATATTTGAAATAAATTGGTCAAATAATTTGTCTTTAACAGTATCAATCAATGTAATTTTTTCATCTAAAATTAAATAAGCATTGTATGTTGAACCTTCATATGTGGAATAACCATGAAAGTCTCTTATATTCCAGTCTACAGCACCAACCCAGTAAATATTATCTGCAATTTTAAATGGTCCCATTATTTAGCCTCCTTTTTTTGTTAATATGCTTCTTCGTATGCCAGATCGTCTTTTGTGATTGGGTGTGCAAATTTTTTGTATACCCAAAATTGGTATAAGATTACAATTGGCACAAAGATAAGAGCAACTATTAGCATTATTTTAAGTGTTAATGGAGATGCTGATCCGTTATAAATTGTCACTGAATATTTTGGATCAATAGATGATGGCAGCATGTCTGGATAAATTCCTAAGAGTCCAAAAAGGGTTGTTCCTGCAATAGTTATTGCTGACCCAATCCAAGCTTTAATCCATTTTTGAGCAGCAATAGCATTTCTGGACAAAAATAATCCATAAATAGGCAATATGAGTATGGGTAAGAGATAGATATGGTGGAAATAGTTTGCAAATAGATCAGTGACAAAGACTGATAGAGCCAAAAACAAGACAAAAACAACCACTTTTGCCTGCCATATGCGAGTTGCAATTACAGCAGCTCTAATCTGGAGATCTCCTGTGGACCTAATACATAGCCATAGGGCTCCGTGTTCTAAGAATAAAAGTACAAAAAGTACACCGCCAATTAGTCCGTAAGGATTTAACAATGTAAAGATATTTCCGTGAAATACCCCATTTTCATCAATAGGTATTCCTTTAAAGATATTGGCAAAGGCAACACCAAGGAGCAGGGCAGGTAAAAAACTTCCTACAACAAAACAAATATCCCACACTCCTTTCCAGAATTTGCTATCCACCTTTCCTCTAAATTCAAAACAAACTCCCCTGATGATAAGTGCAACTAAAAGGAGCATAAGAGCTGTATAGAGTCCTGAGAACATTACTGCATAGGTCTTTGGAAATGCGGCAAAGGTGATTCCTCCTGCACTAATTAACCATACTTCGTTTCCGTCCCAAAAAGGACCTATTGCATTGTAAATAATCCTTTTTTCTTCTTCATTTTTTGCAATAAAGGGCATCAAGCTTCCTAGCCCAAGGTCAAATCCATCCAAGATAAAATAAACAATCCACAAAATTCCCCAGAGTAAAAACCATATGGTATTCATATCTACCTCCCTTTTATTTTTTAACTACCAATTGGTTCAGGCCCTTTTTTTGCGTATTTGAAGAGCAAGAATATATCAACAGCACCCAAGAAAGTATAGAGTATTGTCAAGAGAACAAGAGAAAAATAGACCTGGGACCCAGCTATTGGAGATACTGCATCTGATGTCTTGAGCATACCATAAACTATCCATGGCTGCCTGCCCACTTCTGCTACAATCCAACCTGCTTCAATTGCAATATATGGAAGGGGAATTGCCCATGGTAAATATTTTATTATTTTGGGATTATTTTCCAGATTATTTCTTTCTTTCCATGCAAAAAAGGCCATGAGAATGAATAAAAAGCCTAAGCCCACCATAAGTCTAAAAGATAAAAAGGTTAAAAGCACTGGTGGTCTTTCATCCCTTGGAAAGTCTCTAAGTCCCTTTACTTCTGCTGATGGATGGTGGAATGAGAGCATACTTAAGACACCTGGAATAGGTAAGATCTGAATTTTATTTTTTTCATGTTGTTCGTCAGGAATTAAAAAGAGATACATAGGGGCATATTTTTTTGTCTCCCAATGGGATTCCATTGCAGCCAGTTTTGCAGGTTGTTTAGATGCCACCTCTCCACCGTGGATGTGTCCCTGAAATACGAGCAAAAGAGAGAACACAAATGTCCATACTGATGCTAGTTTAAAGGATTTTTCAAAGAATTTAAACTCGTTTTTCCTAAGGATGTGATAGCTTGATATGCCAAGTATAAAAAATCCAGCGAGCACGTATGCTCCCAAAAGTGTATGGAATATCTGTTGCCAGGCAAAGGGATTTGTTACCACCGCCTTAAAACTCTTAAGTTCTGCCCTTCCATTTCTAATCACATAACCAACTGGATGTTGCATAAAACCATTTGCTAGGAGTATCCATATGGCAGACAAACTAGATGCAAATGCTACTAAGGTGATTGATAGGGCATGTAGTTTAGGAGATAGTTTATTCCATCCAAAGACCCACACCGCAATAAATGTGGACTCCAAGAAAAACGCTGCAGTTGCCTCTATTGCAAGTAGAGGCCCAAATATATCACCCATATATTCGGAATATTTAGACCAATTGGTCCCAAACTGGAATTCCAGGGTAATGCCAGTAACTACCCCAAGGGCAAAATTAATCAAAAATAGTTTTCCCCAGAATTTTGCCATACGCTTGTAATCTTCATCTCCACTTAAAACATACTTCCACTCCATAATGGCCACAAGAATTGAGAGGCCCAGGGTTAATGGGACAAATATAAAGTGAAACATTGTAGCCATTGCAAATTGTAATCTAGATAGCCATACAACATCCATATGACTCCTCCTTAAGTTTATATAAGTTCTCTTGCCATATCTTTTATTGTTATTTCCTGAAATTTGCAGTCCCAGTATATTTTAATTTTTTGGTTTTTATTTAAAAATTCTTTTACACCAGGCCAGCTAAACCCAGTTAATTTAAATATCAATAGACCCATAAGTTGTATATAGGGGTCTGTCTCTTTAATATAGGCGTTTAATATATCGTTAATATATGTTTTTACAATCAAGGGATGATTTTTAGAAAATCGGGCTACTGCCCAGTATCCTCCCCTCCTCAAAAGCTTATGTTCTAAAAAGACGTCTGGTCTTCCAGGGAGATCTATTATCTGATATATTAAAATAGTGGAAAACTCTTCAGCCAGGTAGTCCACTTCAGATAATACCTCTCCCATGACTTCAGGAACTCCCCACCCGATTCCCCCAGACTCATCACTAAGCATCCAGATAAGTCTTCTTATAAAGACCCTTCCATATTCTGGATCTTCAGCACAAAGGATTTTTAATAAAGCACCAAAACATGTTACAGCGTGCCATTTTACTTTTTCATTTTTGTTGTTTATTGCAGAAAAAAGAGCTCCCAACGCCTTTTTGGGTGGATATTTTAGAATATCATCTAGAAATTCAGGGTATTCTTTTATTGCTAATATTTCTAAGATATTTTTCTTTATTTTTCTGGAATTCATTTTTTTATTATTAAAAAGGCCCCTAAAAATATAGAGGGGCCTTTTGGGTTTATTAAGTTAGTCTTTATTAAAGTCACTTTTGGGTGCCCCGCATACAGGGCATGTCCAGTCATCGGGTAAATCCTCAAACTTTGTTCCAGGTTGAATTCCATTGTCTGGGTCTCCTTTTTCTGGATCATAAGTATAGCCACATACTTCACATACCCATTTTTCCATAACACTACTCCTTTTTATTTGTTTTGTCCTAATACTGAACCTTCTCCTGCCAGGGGTTTAAATGCCTTTTTTGAAGCTCCGCAAACTGGACATCTCCAGTCATCTGGCAGGTCTTCAAACTTTGTGCCCTTTGGGATCTTTCCTTTTCTATCTCCCTTATCGGGGTTGTAAATATAACCACAATTTGTGGTCTGACATTGATACATTTCTTCTGGTTTGGCCATAGGTTTGCCTGCCTTATAGTTCGGCCTTCCAAAGTCCATGCAAATTACAGTATTCTCTTGCGACTACCTTATCTGCTTCAACGCAAAATACAGCTTCTGGGGCATCGCCAGGATTTAAAAATTTATAATAAGATGTACCGTCAGCAATCAATTCAATCCATTGAATATAGTGTTTTTCTTCCATTGGATGTGCTACACTGCCTACTTTTACCTTGTAGCCATTATCAATCTTTTCAATTACAGGTACATGTTTTTCCAATGCTGCATCCTCTGCACCTTCTTTTAAGAGAACCATAGGTTGGTTGCAGCATACAAGCTGTCCCTTTCCTCCCTGTAAGACAGCAACAATATTTCCACACACATTACATTTGTAAATTTCATACCTTTGAGCCATGATTTATTCCTCCATTAGTTTTAATATTTTTTAATAATTTTCACAAACCAACTCAAAATGTGCCTTTGGATGAGCACAAGCTGGACATACCTCAGGCGCCTCTTTTCCTTTATGGATGTAGCCACAGTTTTGGCATCTCCATACCTCTTCCTCATCTTTTTTAAATACCATACCCTTTTCAATGTTTTCAGCTAATTTTTTATATCTCTTTTCGTGAAACTCTTCTGCAACAGCAATTGCTTCAAAGACCTCTGCTATGTCTTCAAAGCCTTCTTCACGGGCGATTTTTGCAAACTCAGGATACATCTTTGTATGCTCATAATTTTCACCTTCAGCAGAGGCCTTTAAGTTTTCTAATGTTGAACCAATTTTTCCAGCTGGAAATGAACCAGTGATTTCTACTTCTCCACCTTCTAATAATTTAAAGAGTCTCTTTGCATGTTCTTTTTCTTGATTAGCTGTTTCTTCAAATATCTTGGCAATCTGCACATAGCCTTCCTTTTTGGCCTGGGAAGCGAAATATGTATAACGATTCCTTGCTTGTGACTCTCCAGCAAAGGCAGTCAAGATATTTTTTTCTGTTTTTGTTCCTTTTAAACTTGGCATAAATGAACCTCCCCTTTTTTAATTTTTTAGTTTTTTCTTGATCTTAAACGCACAATCCCTGATTAGGCCACAAAGTATAAGCAGATCTTCATCATTGAATTTACTAATTCCATTGTTAGATATCTCAAGCATATCTTGAATCAGGGCCTCTACCTTTTTTAGATACTTTATTTTTTCTTCTTTTTCAATAGAATGGTAAATTTCTTTCTGCATAATCTTTACTTAACGTTTATAAAAAGTTTTGTGATATTACCTTTTCAGCAACTAATATGCCAAAAATAAAAAGTTTAAAGTAGAGCATTTTTATGTCTTAAAAGAAATGTGTATAATTTTTATGATACATTATTTCGTCTTTTTTTTGTTTTTATTGCATTCTCAGGCAGAGACACTATTGTCTCATTTTGCATTTGAGACATTTATTTGGTCTTTATCTCTTGATAGAGTTTTTTTACTTTACTTAAGATTTCATCTCTAGTTTTTCTCATAAATTCTATGTCCTTGTCTGCTGGATCCTCTATGTCCCATTCAATTTTATTAACTCCAGGTATATATGGACACTGCTCTTCACAACCCATTGAGACCAAAAACTTTGGCGTGAATTCTTTTAATAAATCCTCTAGTGATTTTGGTTTTATATAGGCCATATCAATCCCTATTTCTTCCATGACCTGTATCATTTTGGGATTTATCTTTTCTGCTGGCTTAGAGCCTGCTGATCTAACATCAAACTCATCTCCATAAAATTTTTTAAAAAATGCCCATGACATCTGGCTTCTACATGCATTTTCTCTGCACACAAAGATGATTTTTTTTCTTTGAAGATATGTTTTGCAAATTTGTTCAGCCTTTTTTTGTGTTTGTTCTAGGATTTCAGGAAATTTGTTTATATCTCCAGGTTTTTCTACCTGTCTTACGCAAATATCGTCTAAATAAGAAGCGCCACAAGCATCAAAAAAATATTTTGCAATTAATTTTGAGCCATCAAATAGGTTTTTTCCCTTTGTTGCGCCAACACCTATAAATAAACCTTTTCGGTTATTTCTTCCTGGATCTTCTAATCCTTTTACATACTTTCTTACCCACAAGGCTTGAGTTCTATCAATTAAGGCCTTGACCTGTGCAGTTGGGCCATAGAAAAACATTGGTGTTGCTAAGATAATGAGATCAGATTCCCATATTTTGGGATAAATTCCTTGCATATCATCTTTCTGGACACAATATCCTTTGTCATCACATATCCCACACTCAAGACAGGGTTTGATGTTTTTCTTTGTTACCTCAATTTTTTCTGGTTTCGCCCCAATCTTTTGTGCCTTTTCTAAAAATGTATCAAGCAAAATACTCGTGTTTCCCTTTAGCCTTGGGCTTCCCTGAATCCCTAAAATCTTCATAAAATTTCCTCCTCTTTAAGTAAAACGAGAAATAAGATTAAGACACCTAGAAAAAGATAAGTCCACGGAAAAATCTTGATAACTACTCACTTGTCAGCAAATTAACCAGTTTTTCAAGTAAAAATAATATAGATTCAATATCAAGGTGGTCAATTATTGTCTCATCAAAAAGTATATTTACCTGTGCGGGCATCTCTTCTTCGCCTTTTTCCTCATCCCAAAAGAGCAAAAGTACTGGTACCTTTGGCAGTGGTTTGAAAAGTAGAGCCAGATCAGCTGTTGGATAATCTGAACTTAAGTCCAGTGCACCAATATTAAGAGCGCGAGTTTTAAGCTCTTGGACCTTTCTTTTAAATGTATTTTCCAAAGGCCTTTTTATATGTTTTTCTAAAGATTTAATCTTAGACACAGTATTTGGAAGTTCATGAAATGGAACAAATTTTCCCGTGGGATCCTTTTTTCCCCCCTGGGCAATATGGTTGTATAAAAATACCTGTTCATAGTGTTCTAGTTCACCTAACTCAGAGAAAATTCCATTTTCAGTAATGTAGACATAGGAGTTAAAGTAAGGGAGTTTTAATGCCCTTTGACCATTATAATCCACAATCACTCCGCCTATCCTTTGAGGTAAATCCATTAAATCTGTGGATGCAGCCCTTTGTTTTGCCCATATTAAGGCCTCTTTTGCAGGATCCTTTTTGGCAAAAATCCCTTTACTGTGTTGTTCTTTTAGTATTTTTTCATACTTTTCTATGGAATCTTTGGAAATATGAGGGCATTTGGAAAGTGGAAAATTTTCCGAGACCACTTTTACTGCAAAGGCAAGGCAAGTTAGTTCTCCACAATCCCTGCAATTTGTCTTTGGCAAAATGTCCCTATACACATCTATTGGTGAAAGTTTCATGGCTTTTTATCCTTTATCTATAAAGTTTAAAAACAACACAGCACATATTATACCAATTGACGTTAATAAATTACGTGTTTTAATAAATTTTCAGGTTGAAAAAAGATATAATACCAGTTAAAATAAAAATAAAGCTCTCATAAAAACAAGAGGAGGGTTTAATATGAAAATTTTTATGAATGTCCTTTTAGTCTTGTTTATTGCAATTTTTGTAGGCTTTCCCCTTTTTAGCATGACGTACTATACAATGGTCAGGACCTCCACGCCTGGCTTTTGTTCATCATGCCATGAGATTCGTTATGCATATAACACATGGAAAAGCTCTTCCCATGCCTTTAATTCCAAGGGAATAGTTGTTGATTGCATGGATTGTCACTTACCAGCACCTCAAGACACCTGGAATTTCTTTTTTGCCAAAACCACCCATGGACTTAAAGATATCTTTGTCCATCTAACTTATGATGATCCAGTAAAAGAATATAACCATGAAGAAAACAGAAAAAAGGCCTATTTATCTATAAAAAATGAACAATGCCTAAAATGCCATAGAAATCTTCTTTATATAAGTAACAAACGGGGTGCAATGCTTGCTCATCGTACTGTATTGTATCCAAGGAGAGGATATGAAAAGAAGTGTACAGATTGTCATCAGAATCTTGTACACAATAAAAAGGGATATTACAATTTAAGTAAAATGTAAAAAAAGGAGGTAGGTATGATTGGCAAGTTAAAATGGCTTTTGTGTATTTTTTTTATAGGTAGCGGACTTTTGGTAGGGAGTGTATGGGCAAAAAACATAAGTAAGGCTAAGGAATTCAGGTTAGAAAGGAGTATGTCTAAGGAGGCCCAGGCGTGTATTGAATGTCATAAAATAGAGACTCCTGGAATTTTTGTAGATTGGGCAAATTCAAGGCATGCACATGCAAATATCACCTGCATTGATTGCCACAAGGCAGATCCAAATGATCCTGATGTAAATAAAAGACATTTTAAACAATATGAAAGAAGTGACATAAAATGGGGAAGAAAAGAATACCGTGTTCCCATTGCAACAATAGTCACACCAAAGGATTGTTCCAGGTGTCATCCAGATGAAGTCAAAGAATACTCTAGAAGTAAACATGCAAATACCCTTGAGATAATATGGAAACTAGATCCATGGCTAAATAAGGGAATGAATAATGATTGGGAAAGAACAGCTGGGTGTTTTTATTGTCATGGAACAGTAGTTAAATTGGATAAAGATGGAGTTCCAGATGCATCCACATGGCCAAATGTTGGGGTAGGGCGGTTAAACCTGGATGGTAGTTTGGGAAGTTGTACAAGTTGTCATACCCGGCATAGATTTTCTGTTGCAGATGCCAGAAGGCCAGAGGCGTGTGGACAGTGTCATCTAGGGCCTGATCATCCACAAATAGAAATATTTACAGAGTCAAAACATGGCGAGATATACGATGCATTTAAACAAGAATACAATTTTAATGCTGCTCCAGGCACATGGACTGCTGGGGTAGACTATAGAGCACCTACATGTGCGTCTTGTCATATGTCAGGCTCTGGTAATGCACTCACCACCCATGATGTAACTGAGCGTCTTTCCTGGGAATTGCAGGCACCCCTAACAATTAGGCCTGAAAATTTTAAGCCTTTTCCAGCAAAGACAAATTGGAAGGTTGAAAGGGATAAAATGAAAGAAATTTGTATGCAATGTCATACAAAAAGCTGGGTAGATAACCATTATGTTAAATTGGACGAAGTTGTAAAAAATTATAATGAAAACTACTTTAAGCCTGCAAAGGCAATGCTGGGCAAATTATATAAAAAAGGTCTGCTAGATAAATCTAAATTTTTTGATGAACACCTAGAGTGGAAATTTTATGAGCTCTGGCACCATGAGGGAAGAAGGGCAAGGATGGGTGCTGCTATGATGGCACCAGATTATAGCTGGTGGCATGGTTTTTATGAGTGTAAAATACACTTTAATGAATTTATGTCTGAAGCAAATGAACTTTTAAAAACAGGGAAAAAGGCAGAAAAATACGAATATTTTCCAGGAACAGGCGGAGATACCACAAGACCTTCCCAGATTTTTAAGAAATAGTGTTTAAAGGTGTCTCAAAAGTAGTGTCTCATTGAGAAAAAGGAGATGTCTCATTGAAAAATGAGACATCTCCTTTATTTTTTTTTCGATTGTTAAATTCATAATTTTATAATTTGGTATATTGTTTGCTATGATAGTTGCGATTTTGATTTAAAAATTTTCAAGGGAGGTAGAATATGGCGAAAAAAGACAGATTGGATTTGGGTGCAGTTTTACAAAGAGACAAAGAGACTTATGCAATTGTTCCCCATATCGCTGGGGGAATTTGTACACCTGAGACACTCAGGAAAATCGCAGATGTGGCAGAAAAGTATAATGCAAAGGCAATTAAGGTAACTGGTGCCCAGAGACTTGCTATTGTTGGCTTGCAAGAAGAGGATCTGGAAAAAGCCTGGAAAGACCTTGGGATGAAGCCTGCTGCTGCTGTTGGTATGTGTGTTAGAAGTGTTAAAATATGTCCAGGAACCACTTTTTGTAGATTGGGAAAGCAGGATTCTGTTAAGGTTGGACTTAAGCTTGATGAATTATATCACGCATATAACTTACCTGCAAAGTTTAAGATTGGGGTTTCAGGATGTCCAAACTGCTGTGCTGATTCATGGTTTAAGGATATTGGACTCATTGGCACAAGCAAGGGATGGCAGGTAGTAGTTGGTGGAAATGGAGGATCAAAGCCCAGAATTGCGGATCTTATTGCTCAAGAACTAAGTGATGATGCAGCCTTAAATCTCATTCAAAAGATAATTGATACCTTTAAAGAGAAGGATAAGCCTGGACGTATTGGAACCTACATAGATAAAGTAGGGATTGAAAAATTTAAACAAGAAATAGGGATTAGTTGATTTGTTCAGATATATTAAAAAGGGGAAAGACTGATAAAGAGGGGTCAATATGGAGGATAAGGAGACATTGGTACTTTCAGCAATGAAAAAAGCTGGAAAACCAGTAAGACCTGGAGAAATAGCCAAGGAAATTGGTATAGAAAGTAAAGAGGTTTCTAAAATAATAAAAAAACTTAGGGAAAAAGGTGAAGTGATATCTCCAAAAAGGTGTTACTATGCACCAAAAGAAGGTTAATTTTTTAGGACAGGGATTTATTTCCCTGTCCATATAATTTTTTTGGAAATCCAGTGATACAGGGCCTTGCCAACCTTGAAGTTAGACTGGCAAGACAAATCTTATTTATTGGAAATCATTTCAATAAATGCTTCTACCCTTGTTTTTAATTGTCCCACATCCTCCATGCTATAATCTGTTTCGATATTTAATGTGGGTATATTTTTTTTACTTAGCATTGATGCCAATTTCATATTTTCTTGGGCATATGGCTGATAAAATGTAAGGTTGTAGAATATTACACCATCTGTTTTATATTTATTGACGAGATCCAGGACATTTTGAGCCCTTTCCTCACAAGGGAGAGGTTACTTAGAGCAGGTCCCACATCTTATCATTATAATATTGTATTATTATAGGATTTATTAGGGTATTTATTTTTATGTTGTTACAACTAAAATCTTTGGGCATGTTAAAAATGGATATAGCCATCTCTTTTGTCAAATAATTGGTATATACTTCATTAAAATTTTTATAGATAATTTTTTTTAATCGTTGAAGTGGTATATTTTCCTTTATTCCCAAGACAAATCCCCATTCACCAAAGGATGGAATAGAAATGCGCATTGGATATGCATAAAAATTAGCTGATTCTATGGTTTTTATAATGCAACAAAATGTCTTTTTTGCAAAAAATGGGCTAGAGGCCTGGGTTATTATGGCTCCTTTTGGGGATAATATATTGTATAAAAATGTGTAAAATTCCTTTGTATATAGTCTAGCACTTCTTATATTTCGTGGGTCTGTTAAATCTACTATAACTAAATCAAAACCATCTCTATTTTTTTTATTATAAACTTTAACAAACTTAAATCCATCTTCAAAATAAACCTTTACTCTTTTATCAAAAAAGCTATTTTTGTTTATTTTTTTCATTATAACATTATTTTTTGAAAATTCCACAAATTCCTTGTCTAAATCTACTAATACTATTTTTTTTATATTTTTGTATTTCTCAAGCTCCCTTATTACACATCCATCTCCACCTCCTATTACCAGAACTTTAGAAGGTCTAACAATACTGACTGGTATATGCACAATTGGTTCATGATATCTTTTTTCATCAACAGTGTTTAGTTGAAGATGTCCGTCTAAATAAAGGAGATAGTCATTTTGCCATTTAGTTAAGACGATCTTCTGATATTTGGTTTGTTTAATTGAAACAATTGGGTCCCTATAAAACTTTTGTTCAGCCTTTAAATAAATAGGTTTTGCAATAAGGGTAAAAATTCCTATTATTAGGATGGATAGGATATACAATGATAAAATTTTTTTTGATATCTGTTTTGAAAAACTAATAAAAATTAGTCCTGCGACTAATAAATTAATAGACCCTACAATAATTGGAGTATAGATAAGTCCTAATTTGGGAAGAAAAAAATAACCATATAAAATACCACCAGGGAGGGCTCCAAGATAGTCCTTTTCAAGGATGTTGGAGATATTTTCCTTTAGCTCTTCAAAAGAGTCATTTATCCTGACTGCCAGCGGTATTTCCATTCCAATTAAACTACCCACTAAGAAGCACATAAAATAGATGAAAAAAGAGAGTCTATCTGAGTATGGGGCCTGGAGATAGGATAAGTACACAGAAAAACTAACAGTGAGACTAATACATATTTCAATCAATATAAGAGAATTAACTAAATCCTGTTTTTTTATCTTTTTGCTTATCCTTGCACCTATTCCCATGGCAAGAAGCATTATAGAGATAGTCATTGTCCATTGGAATATGGTATCGCCAAGTAAGTATGATGCAAGGGTAGATAGCAGGTATTCTGCAACAATACCTGCAAATCCTGTAAAAAAGATGCAGAGTTTTAAGGTAGTTTTTTTGCTTATCACGGTATGATGAGAGACGAGATTAAGGCAGAAGAGATAAATATAATACCAATTATAATTCCAGCACCAATATTTGGTTCTTTTAATTCTTCTTTAAAAGAGAATTTTCTAAATAGTACTAAGTCAAACAAAAAGAATAAGATAACCATTATAGCCAGAGCAACAATCCAATCAAGTAAGGTAATTAAAATATCATATAATATTTTATCTTGTGTAGGCCCTGAGATGGCATCTTTAATCACCATAGCTGTTGCTATGAAAATCCCTGAAAAGCTAATTGCAACAGCACTGTTATTTTTTAAAAGCTCCTTTTGCATATTAACCTTAAGTATAAAAGAAAGGATTATAGAGCTTATAAAGAGGAGAATTATTCCCAAGAGACAATATAAAATAGATTCAAAGTACATATAAGACCATGATGTTATAATATCATAACCTGAGAATGCTCCAGATATAACCAGTCCCATTGATAGAAAAAAACTACCTTCAACAAGTCCTGATGCATGGTTGTTGTGGTCAATTATTTCTGTTGGCAAGTCAATTTTTTGTAGAAATATCCAGTCAAATATCCTGGTGAATAGTAAGATTAATACTATCATTAGAGTGCCTGTTATTCCGTTTATATAAATAGGATATATGGGATCAATGGAATGTATTAAAGCAATGGAAAAGCCGAGTATGAATCCTGAGAATGATATTGCAAGTGCCATATTATTTTTTGAGAGCAATTCCATTTCCAGGGAAATTTTTTTATAGTAAATTTTATCAAACACAAATTTTCCTATTATAATCCATATAAATGTCCATGCCAATATTGCCACTAAATTTACTGTTGAAATCATTTATTTACCTCCAAAAAATCCTGATGATCTAAATCCTGATACTCTACTTCTATTGTATTTTGAAGAAAATCTAGATGCAAAAGATGAGGACTTTGACTTTGACGAAAACCTTTCATTAAATTTTGAATCCTTGGATGTTGTGGGATATTTTTTCGAGTAGTTGTCTTTGTATCTATGATCCCCATAATAAGTGGAACCGTAATAATATCCTGGATAACCATAATATCCTGGCCAAATTCTTGGACGGACAAAAGAGTATATTGAAGAGATCACAGTGATTATAATAAACAAAATTATTATTATAATTATTACCCCAATAAAAGAGATCCCTTTATTATTTTTTAGAAAAGACATCTTCAATTTCCCATTCTTGTAGTGGTCTGCCTAAAAATATTTCAAAGTCTTGGTCTGACCATTGGAGTATCTCTAAGATATTTCCTTCATTATCTTCAAAATCCCATATAACAACTGGAGTTCTCTTGTTTTCAACACAATAATATGCTGCCCCAGAAAACTTTAACGTATAAGGTTTTCCATCAAATAAGATCTGTGATGGCAGGTCATCATGGGTATTAAGAAAATCAAATAAATTAATAGATAACTTATTTAAATCCCCCCTTACAAAAAAATATATCCCTTCATCGTCCTTGTTTAAATACCCTTCTCTGGTAGGGGACTGGATTTTATAGTCCCATTCTTTTTCATCTCCATAATCATAGTATCCCTTGGATTTTACTTCCCATGATTCACCATCTAATTCAATTACGCTGCCGATATTTAGATTTTCAAGGCTGTGGCCAACTAGGTCTATATCTTGTTCTTTGTCTTTTTTAAAAGACTTAAAAAAATCTAACAATCCCATAATTAAAAATCCTAT
>NZ_JBMYBT010000086.1:0-43915 GCF_053993635.1 Desulfothermus sp.
ATGACAAAACATCTTTTCCCTTTTGTGCTACAGCTATGTTGTAACCTTCACTAAGCAAAATATTACCTAATACCTGTAAATTATGAACATTGTCGTCTACTATTAAAATAAGTTTTGACTTATCCAAGACTAGTCCTTTCATAAAATAAAAACTGATTTTGTTAGTACATATTTTTTTAATACGTACTTTTTGCTTTCAATAATATATTAATCTCTTTATCTTCTCTAATATACATTTTATTCCCACTATATCACATGCCTTTATCCCTGTTATAAGTGCTTCACCTATATTTTTTGCTTCTTTAATTTTATATTTATCTGCAATCTCATTCCATTTTATAGCAAGTTCATATATTTCATTAAATTCTATCACTCCTTCTATATTATGTATCTTTTGTCCTATATTTTTATTTATCTCATCTATAAAATAGCGTGGAATATTATTGATATATTTAAAAAAATCAGTTTTAATATCGTTGTCTTGAACCTTTAAAAACTTCTTAAGTGTGTCTATTAATTTACATCTCTCAATTGGCTTTAAAAGATATCCATCAAAATATTCATTTATCTCATCTAGTTTGTCTTTAATAGATATCGCAGTTACTGCTATTATGGGAATATCTTTAAATTTATCTTTCTGTCTCAATTTTTTGGTCAGAGAAATCCCATCCCACTCAGGCATTCGGATATCCATTAGCACAACGTCAAAGTCCATATATTGAAGCATATCATAGGCAATCTTTGGGTTAGTACTTCCTGTAACTATCAAACCTGTATCTTCTAAAAAATTTTTTATTACTTCGATATTGTAATAAACATCATCAACAACTAAAATAGATCCACCAACAAATTTTATATTATGATTTTCTTTGTCTATATTGGAAACTGTATTAAGAGAAGTAGAGCCAATTTCCACGTCCCTTAAATAGACCTTAAACACACTCCCTTTTCCCACTTCACTCTCAACACTAATTTCTCCACCCATAAGTTCCACTAACTTTTTTGTAATGGCAAGCCCAAGCCCAGTTCCACCGTATTTCTTTGTCCTTTGATTGTCTTGTTGTCTAAAATTTTCAAAAATTACCTCATGTTGGGATTTCGGTATCCCAATTCCAGTATCTTTCATCTTAATTATAATATCTGCCTTTCCAAGCCCCTTGTATTTCTGAGTAAGGCTAATTCCAACATAACCAGAATCTGTAAATTTTATAGCATTGCTAATTAAATTCATAAGTATCTGTCTTATACGCACCTCATCTAAAATCAGGATATCTGATACCTTGGGATCAATATCAACTTTAAATTCCAAACCCTTTTTCTCTGCCTTATCCCAAAAAATAGAACGCATCTCATAAACCACATTTTTTATGTCTATGGGTTCTGGTTGCAGTTTAAGTTTACCAGCCTCTATCTTTGATAGGTCCAGGATATCATCAATTAATGCTAAAAGATTTCTCCCACTGGACAGTATAGTTTCTAAAAACTTCCTATGCCTCTCGTTAACTGTTTCACTTAAAAGGGTCTCAGCAAAACCCAATATTGCGTTCATTGGGGTCCTGATCTCATGGGAAATATTAGCTAAGAACTCCGACTTTGCCCTACTAGCTGCCTCTGCTGCCTCTTTGCTTTTTTCAAGCTCCTTTTGAGCCTGTTTTATCTGAGTAAGGTCCCTTGCAACACACACGCTACCTATTACTTTGCCATTTTCTTTAAGCACGCTAATGGACATCCCCATGGGTAAAAATTTTCCACTCTTTGTCTTAACACCAATCTCAAAATCCCTCACATAGCCCTTGGTTCTAAGCTCTGTTAACATCCTATTTAAAGTCTCTTTGTCTTCATAGAGGTCAAAAGCAGATTTGCCTTTTAATTCTTCAAAGCTAAAACCAAATAGCTCTTCTGCCCTTTTATTCCATCTAATAAATCTTCCCTTTGCATCTACAATGCCTATTGCATCTGCTGAATTATCAAGGACGTTCTTAAAATAATCCCTCTCTTTTTTAAGTTCATTCTGTGCCCTTTTTAATTCGATTAAATCTTGAGCAACCTCCATTAAAGTCTTGGAGCTTGAGCTCGCATCAATAGCCCTTTCATACTCCATTATAAGGAGCTCAAGCTCCTGGTTCCTCTTTTTTAAGCCTTCAATCTGATTTAAAAGATATTGTTCAAATTGTACTTCTCTATCCATAATTAGTTAAAGCCTCTAATACAAAATGCCACCAATAAATCCAACGCCCAAAAAAAGATTGTTTCCTTTGCTATACCCATATATCTACGCTTCTTCTGTAGGATAATTGATAGGATCCAAAATACTCAAAGCCTCTCCAACAGTAAAGAGGGAACCAGTAATAAGAATCATATCGTTTTCATTTGCTATATGCTCTGCCCTTACTATAGCTCTCTCTAAATTATTTATAATTTCATATTTATGCACTTTTTTATATTGTTCTTTTAATTTAAAAGGATCCATTGCCCTGTAGTAATTTGGACGTGTATAAATAGTAAAATCTGTCATTGGCACAATTATATCTAATATCTCTTTTGTGTCTTTATCCTCCATAATTCCAATAATCAGTATAAGTTTATCATATTCCATATTCTTTACAGATTCCTTAAGTCCATGCATTGCAGCTATATTGTGGGCACCATCTAATAATATAATTGGTGCTTTGGAGACTATGTGCATTCTTCCTGGCCAAAATGCTTGTTTTACTCCATTAATTACATGTTCATCTTTAGTACTAAATCCTTTATTATTTAAAATTTCTATAGATGCTAAGGCTAGAGCTAAATTGTTTTTTTGATAAATTCCATTTAGTCCGCTTTTAAGACCATTATAATTATGATTTATACCATAATAATTGTAAACGCCATTTTCTTGAATACAAGAGAAATCCTGCTCTAATACATACATAGAAGCATTTTTTTTCATACAAATATCTTCAACTATTTGAATAGATTTTTCTTGATTAATCCCTGTTACAAGAGGAATTTTGTCTTTTATAATGCCTGCTTTTTCTTTTGTAATAGATTCTATTGTATTCCCAAGAAATTCCTGGTGCTCCAGCGATACATTAGTTATAATAGTCAAGATTGGATCTACAATATTTGTGGCATCTAATCTTCCCCCCATTCCTGTTTCCAAAATAACAATATCTACTTTTTTATCTGCAAAATACTTAATGGCCATTGCAGTTACTGCCTCAAAAAACGTTGGAGGTTCACTTTGATCCATGACATGTTTGATTAATTTCGTATAATGCACCACATCTCTTTTTGATATATTTTCCCCATTTATCCTCATCCTTTCAGTAAAGGAAACAAGATGAGGAGATGTGTACAGTCCAACCCTGTATCCAGCGTTCATTAGGATAAAATTTAAATAAGTTGCTACAGACCCCTTTCCATTTGTGCCCGCTATGTGGATAAATTTCAGGTCTTTTTGAGGTGTATCCAATTTTTTTAACAAATTTTCAGTTTTTGAGAGTCCAAATTTTATTCCATATTTTTGTAGTGAATACAAAAAATTAAGTGCATCTTTGTAGTCGTTTTCCATAATAAAACCCCACAACATCTATTTAAACATTAATTCAAAAATTCCCGATATACACCCGTTTTACCCTGGAAGTTATTTGAGATACTATTTCATAATTTATGGTTTTTGCCCACTCTGCCACCTGATCTGCGCTCAAATGGGAAGAATTATATGTCCCAAAAATAATCACTTTGTCTCCAACTGACGCATCTATATCAGTTATATCCACTACAAACTGGTCCATGCAGACCCTTCCGGCTATTTTAGCAGGTTTACCATTAATTAGCACAAACCCTTTATTTGACAAAATCCTTGGATAGCCATCAGCATATCCAACAGGAACAGTACCAAGGCGCGAGGTTTTATTAGTAATATAAGTAGAGCCATAACTCACTTTAAATCCTGGACAGACCTCTTTTATCTGGGTAATTCTGCTTATTAAGGTCATTGCTGGCTTGAGTTTTACACCTGAGGTCTCTTTTAAATACTTTGAAGGATAGAGTCCATAAAGCATAATCCCTGGGCGAACTATATCTAAATGGGATTCAGGAAATTGCATAACAGCAGCACTATTTGCTGCATGATATTTAATGTCGTCTCTACCAAACTCCTTTATTTCATTCATCAACTCCTTAAACAAACCTAGTTGTATCTTTGAATAAGAGAGGTCCTGTTCATCTGCCCTGGCAAAATGGGTATATATCCCTTCAATAAAAAACTCATCCACCTTTAAAAGCTCTTTGATATCACAAATAGACTGATTTTTTAATTTTTTATCTGATAGTACAAATCCAACCCTTCCCATCCCAGTGTCAACTTTTATATGAACCCGAAGTCGATATCCCAACTCCCTACATCTTTTTCTGTATTTTTCAGCCTGCTCTCTATCAAATATTGACACTGTAAAGTCGTATTTTTTTACAATTTCTAAATCAGAAACTGGTATGTATCCAAATATGAGTATATCTTCATAAATCCCATTTTCCCTCAAATTTACGGCCTCATCTAACCTCGCCACCGCAAGATATGAGGCCCCTTCAGATAGAGCAACCTTTGCCACTTCTCTGGCCCCATGTCCATACCCATTAGCCTTAACCACTGCCATTATCTCGGTGCTAGAGGGTATAATTTTTCTTATTTCTCTTAAATTATGCGCAATTGCATCTAAATCCACCATAGCTACTACTAAAGAATCCATTATTTCCTCCAAATTACAGAAAATTCTTATTAATTCAAAGGTTATAATTCACATTCAAATTACACCCTATCCACTTCTTACACCTATAAAAAAAGCCTAGCAAGAAAAATATACTCTAATATCTCTGAGACACAGATCAAGTTAAAATCTCCTTAATAACCAAAAGCAAGGTAAAGAGTTAAGAGCTGAGGACTATACTCAAAATATGGCAATATTTATTCTACCACCCAGTAAGTCAAATAAGATAACTACAATTCATTAAAAGAAGAGTAACGTATTGACATTTAAACAGAGTTTAACTAGACTAAATCTATAATAGAAATGTTTTTTTAGACTTAACTTTTTTCCTATTTTTAAATTTACCTGCATGACCAATGGATTTTTAACTCCTTATTTAGAAAGATATCATTAATTAGCCATATTCAATGGAGGTAAACAACCATGAAAGGATCAGTAATCAACAAGGCTATTTTTTTTATAATTTCTCTCTTAATCCTTGAAGGTCTGTTTTTTTTAGCCTTATTCCACATAGAAATAAACTCAATGTCGAAAAGGATTACCCACTCCACACAAAATAATATAAAAAATAACAAGATGGTGTCCTTAAAAAACTTAGTAGATGTGGCTTTCTCAGTTGTTGAAACCTATTATAAAAAATCTCAAGATATAGAAGCCTTAAAAAAAGCAAAGGCTAAAGAATTAAAAACAATTTTAGAGGGAGTAAAAAACCAAATTAATGCAGTTTTAAAGGAAAACCAGGGACGACCCAGAAACGTCATTGAAGAGAAAGTAAAGGAATTGGTCAAAAATTTCAGATACCATGGAACAAATTACATTTGGATTAATGACATGCATCCATATATGATAATGCATCCTATAAATCCAGCCTTAGATGGAAAAGATTTATCTAATTTTAAGGACAAAAAAGGGAATTATCTCTTTAATAATATGATAAAAGTATGTAAAGAAAAGGGCGGAGGAATGGTTACCTACTACTGGCCCAAGCCAGGTGAGCAGGAGGCCAAGTTAAAGGTATCCTATGTAATGTTAATCCCTCAATTAAACTGGATAATTGGAACAGGTGAATGGGTAGAAGATATAACCATAGAGATGCAAAAACAGGCACTTACACAAATAAATTCTATGCGTCTTTCAGATGGAAACTATTTCTGGATAAACGACTTAAAAGGTTACATGCTTGCCCATCCAAATCCCAAATTAATTAATAAAAATGTATTAGGTCTAAAGGACAAACGAGGCAAATTGCTTATTCAAGAAATGATCAATATATGTAAGAGAAAAGGGGCTGGATTTGTGGATTATTATTGGTCTAAAAAGGGAGAGCCTGGAGATGTTTTAAAAACATCTTATGTGAAATTGTTCAAGCCATGGGGTTGGATTATTGGAATGGGAATCTATATGGATGATGTCCAGAAACTTACCAAAGCTCAAATGCAACATATCCATAAAGCACAACATAATGTTATAATTAAAGGATCTGTTGCTGGAATAATTTTGATACTTATCATGCTAGCAATTTTATCTGTCTATTGTAATAAAAGCATAAAAAAACCGCTCCAATCCTTAGTTGGTTTTGCTGAAAATATCTCTAAAGGAAATTTAGATTCAAAAGTGGGAAAATCTTTAAAAGGAGAATTTTTTATACTTCAGCAGGCTATGGAAACAATGGTTGAAAAACTCAAAGAAAAAATCCAGGAAGCAGAACAAGAGAAAAAAGAGGCTTTAGAAGCCAATAAACAGGCCCATATAGCACTGGAAAAAGCAAAAGAAGCAAAAAGACAGGCAGAAACAGCTAAAAAAGAAGGAATGTTACATGTTGTACAGATTATGGAGGAAGTAATAGAACACTTAACCACTGCCAGTGAAGAGCTATCTGCCCAGGCCCAGGAAGTATCTCAAAACATGTCTGAACAAAAGGACAGGATTACAGAAGCGGCCACAGCAATGGAACAGATGAATGCCACTGTACTTGAAGTTGCCAAAAATGCAGCCCAGGCCTCAGAAAACTCTGATGCAACAAAAGTCAAGGCAGAAGAAGGTTTTGAAGTAGTTAATCAAAGCGTTAATCAAATAAACAAAGTTCAAGAAATCAGTCTCCAGTTAAGTAAAGATATGGAAGAACTCTTAAATCAGACACAGACAATTGGAAGGATAATAAATGTAATTAACGATATTGCAGACCAAACAAACCTCCTTGCCTTAAATGCTGCAATAGAAGCTGCCAGGGCTGGAGATGCTGGACGAGGATTTGCTGTGGTTGCAGATGAAGTGAGAAAACTAGCGGAAAATACTATGGCTGCTACCAAAGAGGTTGAGGAAAATATAAATCACATCAGGGTCTCAACAGAAAACAGCAATAAAAACTTTCAACAAATCTTAGAAGCAATAAAAATCGCAACAGAAAAGGTAGAACAATCTGGCAAAGTTTTAACAGAAATTGTGGAGCTGGCGCAAAGCAGTGCTGACCAGGTTCGTAGTATTGCAACTGCTGCTGAAGAACAATCAGCTGCAAGTGAAGAAATCACGAGATCCATTGAAACTATTAAAGACCTTGCAGATGCAACTTCAGAAGGTATGGAACAATCTGCTCTTGCCATACATGAAATGGCCCAACAAGCAGAAGAATTACGCCAGTTAATTGAAAAGATAAAGGCTGAAAACAGCTAACAATAATAAAGGCGTCCTCTTTTCAGGACGCCAATTACAACCATCAAAAATCAAAAAAATTGTCTACCTCTTCAAATATTTCAAAAACCTCTGGTCTATTTAGTAGGACAAAAATATATACCAGACTTTGCCATCGTGTCTTTGAAAGTATGGCTTCATTGTCCTAATTTTTTATTTTTTTTAGTTTATTAGCTATATTAACACCAAGATCATGACACATCTTGACTGTTAAGGCATCTTGTCCTACCCCTTTTTTCCATTTTATCTTCTCTCCCTCAAGATCATCAAACATCGTGCCCATTGCCCCAAGATTGTATATGCCTTTTTTGGGACTCCTTGCCTCCACAATATATAATCCATGGTGAATGAGAAAATTTTCCAAGATCAAGTTAGTGAGTTCTTGTCCTCCGTTTCTTAAACCCGCATGGGTCACTACAGCGCCTAATTTTCCCTCTAACAGGTTTTCACACATGTGCATCCAGCGTGTCCTATCCATAAATATCTTTAATTTACTTGTAACATTTGAAAAATACACAGGACAACCTATTATTATGGCATCAGAATTTAACATTTTCTCGGCAATTAGTCCCATATCATCATCTTTAATACTACATTCTGGTCGTATCAGACACTTGTTACATGCCCTACACAATTTAATGTCATAATCTGTCAATTCTATTAATTCAGTTTCTATCCCTTCAGATCTTATTGGTTCTAAAACCATATTCAACATCTTTGCAGTATTTTTTCCCTTTCTATGACTCCCATTAATAGCCAGTGCCTTCATAAGAATTCTCCCTTTTTCTTACATCATAGTCAGACCACCACTTACACTCAATACCTGCCCAGTAATATAGTTGGCTTCATCTGAAGCCAAAAACAAAACAGCGTATGCAATGTCCTCTGGTTTACCCATACGCCTGAGAGGTATGAATTTTGCCATTGCATCAAAGATCTTTCTGTTTCTCTCGCTGTCTTGTTTCATTTCATCTACTAAAGGAGTTTCTGTAGGACCTGGGCATACTACATTGACTGTAATTTTATGTCTTGCAAGTTCTCTTGCCATGGTCTTACTAAAAGAAATTACAGCACCTTTAGTTCCTGCATAAACTGCTTCTCCACTACTTCCAACCTTGCCAGCATCAGAACTAATTGAAATAATCCTTCCCCCATTCTTTTCAATCATATCAGGAGCTACACAATAGACACAATTTAACACCCCTTTATAGTTTATGGCAATTATTTTATCCCAAAATTCTGGTGATGTTTCAAGAAATGGCTGCATCTTGTCCCAACCAGCATTATTTATCAATATATCTATTTTACCAAATGTATCATGTATTTTATTAACCATTTCTTTAACAGAAGATAAATCAGAAACATCTGTTTTAATGGCTATTGCACTTCCCCCATTGTCTTTTATTTCTCTTTCACATTTTATAGCTTCATCTAATCTTATATCTGCAATCGCTACCTTAGCTCCTTGTCTTGCCAAAACAGTGGCAATTGCCTTTCCTATACCCCTGCCTGCACCAGTTACAACTGCTATTTTGTCTTTTAGCTCAAACATATCTCCCCCCTTTATTTTACATATTTCCAAAAATCTGGCTCCCTCTTTTCCATAAATGCCTTACTCCCTTCTGCTGATTCTTCTGTCCCATAATAGAGACTTAATCCTCCTACTCCCAGTTCTGTAACTCCTGATAGTCCCTCTGTATCAGCAAGAAATGCATACTTTAACATCTTCAAAGATGTAGGACTCTTTTTAAGTAATTCATTACACAAAAGATCAATTTCTTCATCTAATTTCTCTTGTGGAACCACCTTATTAACAAGCCCCATTTCAAAGGCCTCTTTTGCGCTATACAGTTTACACAAAAACCAGATTTCTTTGGCCCGTTTCATCCCAACATTTCTCCAGAGCTCTCCTGTGCCAAAGCCAGGATCAAAGCTCCCCACCCTTGGTCCAGCTTGCCCAAGTTTTGCATTTTCTGAGGCAACAGATAAATCACAATTTACTTGCCAAACATGGCCTCCTCCAACAGCATAACCATTCACCCTTGCAATAACAGGCTTTGGAATGTGCCTTATAAGAAAGGTCACAATCTGCCAACCAACTTCTAAGGGAAGTTCTGCAATGGTCCCCTTAATATCTTCAACACTGTATCCTTTGTATCCACCTAAATCCCTTATACTCTGATCTCCACCTGTACAAAATGCTTTGTTTCCTGCACCAGTAAATACAACCAACCCTACTTCTTTATCTGTCCATGCCATAATAAAGGCCTTTGAGAGTTCATACAAAGTAACTGGGGTACATGCATTATATTTTTCTGGACGATTTATAATTATCCACGCAACCTTTCCCCTTTTTTCATAAATTACATCATTAAATCTTGCCATCTTCTCCCTCCTTTGTTTTTTTTGCATTTGCTCATTCTGTGGTTGTTGCAAATATTGCATCTTTTTTACATATCAAATCAAGCTTTGAAAATACATCTTTAAAATTAATGTCTTCAGATATTGCCTCTACTACAATATTTACATCTTTTATTGGTTCATAATCAACTGTTCCATTTATAAGAGACATTCGCTGATTTGCATCTTCTTTTGTTAATTTTCCTTTGGTGATAATTATCCCTATTTGATCTTTTAGTTCGAGCCTCACGGTGTTTGTTAATTGGTTCATAACCATTCCCTTGGTTTTTATTTCATTGGAACTTCAAATATTTTTTGCAACCTATTTTTTATCTCCAATTATCTCGTTAGCAATTAAATTTCTCTGGATCTGGGAGGTTCCTTGAAGTATGGTAAATGCCCTAACATCCCTATACAGCCTCTCAATTGGATATTCCTTTATGTATCCATATCCCCCGTGTATCTGGAGCGCCTTATCTACCACCCGATTTGCCATTTCTGAAAGATACAATTTTGCTATTGATGCATCCTTTGAATAATTTTTGCCTTGGTCTCTTTTTAAAGCCGCATTGAACAACAGGAATTTACCAGCCTCAAGGTCCACTGTCATATCTGAGATCATCCATCTAAGGCCTTGATTTTTGCATATGGTCCTATTGAATTGGACCCTTTGTTTTGAATATTTAACAGCAGTATCAAATGCGGCCAAAGCTACTCCATAGGATATTGCAGCAATTCCAATGCGGCCAAGATCAAGCGCTAACATAGCGATCTTTACCCCTTCATTTTCCTTTCCTAAAAGGTTTTTTACAGGCACTTTTAAGTCTTCAAATATTATCTCTGTAATATCGCAAGCCCTAAGCCCCATTTTGTCTGCACTTTCACCTTGTAAAAAGCCTCGCATATCCCTTGTAACTATAAAAGCTGAAATATTATTTTCGTCTGTTTTGGCAAACACTATAAAGAGGTGAGAATTGGCTCCACCTGCGATCCATCTCTTTTTCCCATTCAAGACAAAGTAATCCCCCTCTCTTTTTGCAGTAGTGGAAATTGAATAAATATCTGAACCAGCACCCTCCTCGGATATGGCAAATGAACCCATATATTCCCCAGTAGTTAGTTTGTTTAAATATTCTTGTTTTTGTTCTTTTGTTCCAAATTTTGATATTAGCTCACACACCTGAGAATTATGTACAGAGGTTATCACGGCGGTTGATGCACATGCTGAAGCAATTTCTGATAGTGCCAAGACATAGGAGATGGTATCAACCTCCATTCCTCCATATTCCTCTGAAACAAGCATACCCAAAAAGCCAAGATCTGCCATAAGTTCAAGGCTTTCTTTGGGATAAATGCCATTTTCATCTCTTTCCATGGCCTTTGGCAAAAGCTCTTTTTTTGCAAATTCCCTGGCACTTTTTTGAATTAAGAGTTGCTCCTTTGTATATGAAAAATCCATTCTATCCTCCCACTCTAATTTTTGTTATTTCTGAAAAATTAATCGAACATTCCTTCAAATACCCCTGCTATGCCAAGTCCTCCACCGCCACATATACATTCAAGGCCATATCTTGCGCCTCTTCTCTTCATTTCATGTATAAGGGTAACAAGCACCCTTACGCCTGTACACGCTATTGGGTGACCCAAAGATATGCCACTTCCATTTACATTTATGCGAGGATAATGCTTTTCACTAAGTCCCATCATTTTTATATCTGCTAACACTTGTGCTGCAAATGCCTCTTGAATTTCAATAAGATCCATATCATTGATGGAGAGTCCAGCACCTCTTAATGCCTTTTTAGTAGCTTCTGGTACTGCTTCATAAGTATATCTTGGATCGCAAGCAGCAAGTGCAATATCTATGACTTTGACAAAGGGCTTAATATTTAACTGCTCTGCCTTTTCCCTAGACATTAGCACCACAGCTGCAGCCCCATCATTTTCTGAAGAGGAGTTTCCAGCAGTGCACACACCACCTAAAACTGGCCTTAATTTTTTCAGTTTTTCTATGGAGGTATCCCGTCTTGGAGTCTCATCTACCTCTACAACTATTACTTCTCCTTTTTTTCCCTTTATTTGAACAGGAACCACCTCTTCCTTAAATTTTCCATTATCCCATGCAGACGTAGCCTTCATATGGCTTTCATATGCCCATTTGTCACACTCTTCTCTTGATATGTTCTCTTTTTTTGCAGCAGTCTCAGCCCAGCTCATCATGGATACTAAGGTGCCATACCTTTCTATTGGTTGAGACATGACCCTGCCACGCTGAAGTCTGTCGTATAATGGTAATCCCCAAATAGACAGGTCTCCATGCCCTCTTGGCATGTTGCCTTTCCCACCTATGCCCCATCTAATACTGCCAGGAAGGTAAAATTCTGCATTACTCATACTCTCAACTCCCCCAGCAACCACTATTTCTGCTTGATCTGCCTGTATTAAAGATGCCCCTACACGAATTACATCCAGTCCTGTACAGCATCGCCTATCAATGGTAATCCCAGGGATATTATCAGGCCATCCAGCAGTCAAAAGGGACATACGGGCTATATTTACATAATCCCCATTTTGATAGGCCTGACCCATTATGACTTCATCCACGTCTTCTGGAGAAATACCTATTTTTTCAATAACCTTATTTAACACAATGGCCCCAAGGTCATACGCCTCAACATCCTTTAATGCTCCTCCAAATCTACCAACAGGGGTCCTCACTCCACCTACAATCACCACTTCCTTCATGACATCCTCCTTATCTCTTTTTCCTCAAAAGAATCTTTTTACTAATAATCAGCTACTCCTATCTTATTTCCGTTCTCATCATATAGATACCATCCCCTTCCAGTTTTTCTCCCAAGATGTCCGAGCCTTACCTTACGTCTTAAAATCTCTGGAGGATACCATCTAGGATCCTTTGTCTCTTCATAGATTGCCATAAGCGCGCCATGGGTGACATCTAATCCAACCATATCTCCTGTTTCAAAGATCCCCATTTTTCGACCAGCAGCAAGTTTTAATCCTTTGTCCACGTCCTCAACAGTGCAAACACCTGCTTCCACCAATCTCATTGCCTCCATTGTTGCTGGAAAATTGATGCGGTTTATTATAAAGCCTGGCACATCTTTTTTTACCAATATTGGTTCTTTGCCAAGGCTCTTTACAAACTCTTCCCCTAACTTAAAGGTCTCATCACTGGTTGTCATGGCCTTCACCACTTCTACTGCCTGCATCATGGGAACTGGACTAAAGAAATGAAGGCCTAGGACCTGTTCTCTACGATTTGTGCAAGCTGCAAGTTCAGTGACTGAAATTGCGCTGGTATTTGTGGCAATTATTGTGTGTTTGGGAGCTATTTTATCAATATTTTCAAATACCTCTTTCTTTAATTCCAGTTTTTCAAATACTGCCTCAATTACCAAATCTGCCTGGGCCGCTGCATCATATGAAGTTACTGGATTTATTCTTCCAATGATTGTCTCAACAGGCTCAGTTAATTTTCCTTTTTCCACAAACTTTGAAACTGACCAATTTATATTTTTCATTGCCCTATCCAGGGCATCTTTAGATATATCGCACATATAAACAGTATAGCCGCTCTGGGCACACACCTGGCTGATCCCACTTCCCATAAGGCCTGAACCTACTACAAAAACATTTTTTATATTAGAAACCATAATCATACCTCCCTTTTGTAATTTTTTAATTATATTCTTTAAAAATCTCTCTTGCTATGACCAATTTCTGAATTTCACTTGTCCCTTCATATATCCTGGTCAAGCGAACATCCCTGTAAAACCTCTCTACAGGACATCCCTTAATATATCCTTCTCCTCCATGTATTTCTAAAGCTATTCTGGCAGCCTTATTTGCTAGCTCAGTGCAGAACAGCTTCACCATTGAAGCCTCTTTAATAATGGAGGTACCAAGTTTGTCTCTTAACCATGCAGCATGATATACCATTTGCCTTGCTGCATAAATCTCTGTTGCAAGTTCTGCCAACATAAATTGAATGCCCTGAAAGTTTGCAATTGGTCGTCCAAATTGGTGTCTCTGCTTAACAAATTTAACAGAGAGCTCTAAAAGCTTTTGAGCTGTACCCATGGCGCAGGCACCCATTGTGAGTCTACCCTTATCAAGTACCTTCATGGCAGTCTTAAACCCATATCCGATCATTTTATCTCCACCAATGACATTTTCCTTTGGGACAATACAGTTATCAAATATTAGCTCTGCAGTATGAGAGCCTCTGAGTCCCATCTTTTTTTCCAGCTTTCCAACCTTAAACCCAGGAGAGGTCTTTTCAACAATAAATGCAGTTATGCCACCTTTTGCCTTTTTCTCTGGATCAGTTACGGCAAAAACCGTTGCAACATCAGCAATATCACCATTGGTAATAAAGATTTTTGACCCATTTAACACAAAGTGATCTCCTTTAAGCTCTGCCCTGGTCTTTATGTTGGCTGCATCAGATCCTGCTTCAGGTTCAGTTAAGGCAAAACATGCAGTCCACTCTCCAGATGCAATCTTTGGCAAATATTTTCTTTTTTGTTCCTCTGTCCCATCAATCAAGATCCCCTGGGAACCTATTCCATTATTGGTACCGATCCTTGTCCTAAAACATGCATTGGTTTTAGAAAGCTCTTCATAAATAAGGCATTCCCCTAAAGTTCCCAACCCAAGTCCCCCATACTCTTTTGGGATTGAGATACCAAATAGTCCCATATCCCTCATCTTTTGGACGATCTCTTCTGGAATCTTATCTTCCTTCTCCACCTGATTACTGATAGGCTCAAGTTCTTGTTCCACAAATCTCTTTACTTTGTCTTTCATTTTTTGAATGTTTTCTGGTACTTGAAAATCCACTTTTACCCTCCTTGTTTATTCAATTTTCCGTCCTTTTAATGACTTAATATTTTGCTAAAACCTATGCCATTGTTTTTACTATTTTTTTTCTATCCTTTTACGCACACAATAGTGATATTCATTTAATCCTTTAAAAGCCCTTTTAAAAAAAGCTTCTTCCACTGATCTGCTATCTCCTTGGGAGATTTCTCTCCCTTAGGAGAATACCACCTAATTGCCCAATTTACACTACCAAGAAGTGCAAAACCCACAAGTTTTTCATCAATATCTTCTCTAAAATACCCTTGTCTTTTCCCTGAGGCCAAAATATTCCTCACATGAGATTCATATTTATCTCTTAAGGCCACCACATCAGACCAAAATCCTTTTGCATTGATTTTATTTATTTCCCTCAAGCTCACTGTAAAAAGTTCTAGGTTTTCACATATTAGCATTATATGGGAGTCAATGATCCTCTCTAACTTTTGGACAGGAGAAGTGTTAGAATTAGCTATTTCTTCAATGGAATGGATGAGTCTCTTCATTGTGATATCTACTATCTCTTTAAGGATATCATCCTTTGACGAGATATAATGATATAAAGAAGGCTTTTGTATTCCCATTTCCTTTGCAATATCCTGCATGGTGGTAGCACGATAGCCTTTTTCCATGAAAAGCCTGGTAGCAATCTCAAACAACTCCCTTCGTCTAGCCCTATTCTTCTTCATCTCTTTATCTCCCTAACGTTAGTTAGATATTTATATCTCAGAAAATATGGCAGCAGTCAACTAGAAGTTTTTACTTTGGATAATCAAAAATATATTGTCCAAAAAAATGGATACTGGGAAAGACAAAATTAGAATTTGGGTAAGGATTGAGATATCATTAGAAAGAAGGATTTTTTAGGAGAAGAGTCTTACTTTTAGATGTATTTTTTAACAGTTGTTATTAGATCAATCTTCATTGGACCGGATTTATAATCCCCTATAAATTCATCTATCTCCACTGAATATTTATCACAAAAAGACCTAAGTGATGGTTTTGCCATACATCCGATTAAGATGCATCCATTTTGTTTCCCCCACACAAAGTGGGGGCCATCACCTCCAGAATCGCCAATTAAAATAACTCTATTGATGTTATATTTTTGTTTCACCAATTGGGTGTTCTTTTGTTTGTCTTTTGTATCATATAATTCTAAAAAATAGGTGGATTTTATGTAATGGTTAAACCTTATAAAAGGACTTCCACTTATTATTTCAATATGGGGCAGTAGCCCCAAAGCCATTGCCCTCTCAAAATAGCCAATAAATCCTGTGGTATTTATCATAAAAAGTATGTTGTTTTCTTTACACCACTGGATAAACTCTAATACTCCAGGGTAAACAGAAAACTTTTCCATCAAATATGCATCCATATCTTTAGGGGTAATAGGGCTGGGCAAACAACGCTTTATTATTTCAAGGCCCTTTTTATAAGATATCTGGTTTGATGTATATTTTTTAAAAATATCCTGAATCTTGTTTGATAGTTCAGGATATTTAAAAAGAATAGGGTCAAAAGGCCTAGAAGGAGACAAACATTCATTCCAATCCGAAGAAATAAGGGCTTTATAGCTATTTTTTTTCATTTACATCAACTGCAAGGATGCTTTTTCTTCTTTGCTCAAGGTCTTGGACAGATCTAATAAAATAAGCAACCTGTCCTCAAGCTTTCCAACTCCCCTAATATATTCAGATTCCACTCCAGCTACTATTGGAGGTGGAGGTTCAACGGTATCTGCTGGGATACGCAATACTTCTGATACCTCATCCACAACCAGTCCAACAGTCAAATCATCAACTTTTACAACTATAATTCTAGTGGCTTTATCATGGGATTTTTCTTCTAAACCAAACCTCTTTCTCAAGTCTATTATTGGAATTACTCGGCCCCGAAGATTAATCACCCCTTCCACAAACTCAGGGGCATTTGGAACAGATGTTATGTCTTGCATTCTAATTATTTCCTGTACTTGCATAATATCTACACCAAATTCCTCGTCACCAAGTCTAAAGGAGACCAATTGAAGCATCTCTTCATGTTTTTGTTTAGTATCTTGCATATCCCTACTCCTCTTTTTTTAGGTTATATCAACACCTTTATTTATTTTAGTCGAAAAAAATAATAGCCGCAAGAAAAATTTACTCTTTACTCTTCGGTATTTGCCTAAAATACCAGAGAAACTGCCTGCAGATACCCATTAACATATTAAATTCGTTTTTCTTTAGATTAATCCTGTGGATAAATCGCTTTAAGGGTAACATGAAATAATCTGCATTATGCGGCAATAAAAAGTCTATTTCTCTAAGTACTTTTTTTAGATTTTCAAATAATAATTGCAAATCCTTATGAGTTGCATATTTAGTTAGATCTTTTTCTAAATTGGTCTTACTCCAGTTGTGATAGGATATTTTATTAAAACATTCATATAAGATAATTAATACTGCCTGTGCCACATTAAGGGACCATGCCCCTGGATCTGTTGGAATTGTAATTAATTGCCCACACAATTCTATTTCTTGATTCAAAAGTCCTGTGTCCTCTGATCCAAAAACAATGGCTACTTTTCTTCCCTCAGCTACATCTTTAGCAATCTCAGATGCAGCCTGTTTGGGAAGTAATATCCTCTTTCTCCATCCCCCTGTCCTGGCAGTGGTACCATAGACCTTATTAAAATTTTCAAGGGCAACATAGAGATTAGACACAATAGATGCCCTTTCTAAAATATTTTTTCCCTTAGGAGTTGCCAAAGGTAAGGCCCTATTTAAATCAAATTCCTTGGGATCAACTAATATAATCTCATTTACCCCCATGTTCACGCATGCCCGTGCAGCTGAACCAATATTTTCTGAATATTTGGTCCTGCAAAGCACCACTGCTATATTTTCCATAAAATCTCCTTACACCTCTAGTCCCAATCTTTCCTTTAACACAGACAGAATCAAACTGCCTATCTCTTCAACTGAGCCAGTAGCATCTATAATCACAATTCGCTCATTGTATCTTTTCTGAAGATCTAGATAACCTTCTCTTACCCGTTCATGGAATTTGAGCTCCTCTTGTTCAAACCTTGATTCATCCATATTATTTTTTTTAAAAAACTCATTTCTTAATCTGGCCCTTTTAATACCTATTTCTACAGGCATATCCAAAACTATTGTAATATCTGGCCAGAGTCCATAACAGGCAAAATCACATAGCTGATATACAAAATCTGTGTCCAGTCCCCTTCCATATCCCTGATAAGCAATAGTAGAGTCATTAAATCTATCTACAATTATAATCTTATTATCTCGAACAGCAGGCATAATTTTATCTTTTACGTGCTGTGCCCTGGCTGCAAGATACATAAATAACTCAGATCTCTGATCTAAATCTTTGTTTTTAGAATCCAGCAATATCTTCCTTAGATCATCACCCAAAGCACAACCCCCAGGTTCCCTAGAATACACAACTTCAAACCCTGCGTTTTTTAAAGTCTTAGCAAGTAATCTGCTCTGGGTGCTTTTACCTGATCCTTCTATTCCTTCAAAGGCAATGAACATCCCTCTATGGACCTCCGCTTTTTCTCTTTTGCTCCTTTAATAAATTCATTTGTATGTACAGGTCTAAATATCTTTCTTTCTAAAAAACGCTGGTACTTTGACCAATTTTCCTGTTCATCTTCCATGTCATCAATAAGAGTGCCTACCATATTTAATTTTGCATCTATGTTATCGGCAAAGTGTACTATTAGTGCTTCCCTGGTTTTCGGCCTTTTGGGAGAGCCAAATTCATATTCACCATGGTGAGAAAGTATAATATGTTTTAAATGCATTATTAAATCATTACTAAGACCTTTTATTTTATTTAAAAAGGGTTCTATCAATAAAACAGACATAACAACATGGCCAATTAACTGACCTTTATCAGTGTAGTCCAGAGAAATTTTACCTTCAAACTCTTCAATTTTTCCTATATCATGAAGCACTGCCCCAACAAGTAAAATTTCCCTATCAATTTCAGGATAAAGTTCTGCTATGTTTAAACACAATTTACACACATTTAAGGTATGTTCCAAAAGTCCTCCCCTATATGCATGATGGATACTTTTTGCAGCTGGTGCATTCATAAACCTTTGTCTAATATCCTTGTCTTTTAAAATCATCCCAATAAGCTTATTCCATGGCCTGTATTTTAAGTTCTTAAAACACAACTCCTCTAATTCATTCATGAGCTTCTCAGGTGGAATTTTTGTTGTGGGGATAAAATCTTCAATATCTATTTCATCTTCAACAACTACTTTAAGTCCTTGCACTATTATCTGTAGGTTATTTCTAAAGGAATCCACATATCCTCTTACTTTAACAAAACTTTCTTCATTAATTGTATCATATTGACCACTTTGAGGATACCATATTTTTGCTGGAATCCTGCCTGTCTTATCCTGAAATTCCAAATCCCAATAAGGGCCGTTTTTAGATGATCCCTGTCTTGCCTTTGTCACAATGAATATATCATCCACCTTCTCCCCTATTTTTAGCTCACTAATAAATTTCTTTTTTACTTCCATAACTCTTGCCAAATAAAAAGTTGTTCATTAAGCTTTCCAAAAAATAACACCTCTTACCAAAACATGATTGAAAATTTGTAACCAAAATATAGAGCAAGGTAAAGATGGAAATTGTGCTTACTAACGACGACGGTATCTGGGCCATTGGGCTCAGGACGCTTTATAAAAGCTTAATTAACGCCGGCCATCGAGTCCATGTAATAGCACCTCTTACAGAACAATCAGCTGTTGGACACGCAGTGACCCTGTCTAATCCAATCAGGATAAAATATGTAAAAAACAGCAATTTTCAGGGTATAGGAGTATCGGGTACACCTGTTGACTGTGTAAAACTGGCACTGACAAAAATTTTAAAAAATCCCCCGGATTTACTTGTATCTGGAATAAATAATGGTGCTAATGTTGGAGTGGATATTTTGTATTCAGGTACAGTGGCAGCAGCAACAGAAGCAGCCTTAGCTGGAGTTAGTGCACTTGCTGTGTCTATAGATAACTTTTCTCCAACAGACGTGAATGATCAAGCAGAATTTGTGTGTCGATTAATAAAAAAAATTGACTGGAAAAAATTCAAAAACAGGGTTTTAAACTTAAATTTTCCAGACCTACCATTAAATAAGGTCAAAGGAATAAAAGTATGTCCACAGACCCAAGCTATTTATAAGGACTGGTATGAGGAAAGGATTGATCCCCGCGGAAAACCCTATTTCTGGTTATGCGGATACATCCCAGAAGAAAATTTATCTCCAAAATCAGACAGGGCCTATTTATCAAAAGGATATATCACCCTTACCCCGCTAAACTTTGACTTTACTGATAACTCGCTTTTAGAACAACTTAAATATAGTAACGTTGAAAATACAGTCTTAGGAAAAAAGTAATATTTTATCTTTTCTCTTCAAGACCTAGCTCTTTTACTATATTTTCAACTGCCTTTTGATAGAATGTATCTTTAGATAAGGATTTCTTTTCTGAGACATCTAAAATCAATTTGGGAAAATTTTTGAGCTCATCTTTTGGAACTATTTCATAATCTTGTGGAAAGGAGTCATCAAAATACATTTGCTGAAATTTTAGAAATTTCAATGAATGGGCAGTTGCATCCAATACACACACCTCATCTTTTTCTATGAGATTTAATTCCTTGGCCTTTAACATCCCAGCAAAACACTCACCTCCTTGAGTACATGCTATATGTCCATATTTATTTACAATTAACATTCCCTCAATAATCTGTTGTTCCTCCACTTGTACCACATAGAATACACCACCAAGGGATTCATATTTATCTACTAGTTCTTTTACCCTTGGAAAAGAGACAGGGTTACCAATCATTGCAGCCTGGGCTACTGATGGTCTTACTGATACAGGTTCGTATTTTCTATCTCCCTTGTCCATGGAATAAAACCTGTACACTGGGTCTGCATGGGATGATTGCACGCCTATTATTTTTGGCAATGAATTTATTATTTGAAGGTCATACAATTTTATAAAACCAGATATAATTGCAGCGATATTTCCAGCATTACCAATTGGGACAAAAACAACTTTTCCTGCTACATCCCAGTCAAACCACTGGGCTATTTCAAATGAATAAGATTCTTGTCCTAAGATGCGCCAGCTATTTTTTGAATTTAATAGTGCAACATTATAATTATCTGCAAGGTATTCAACTACCTTCATACAGTCATCAAATACCCCTGGAAGTTCAAGTACAAATGCCCCACTACCAAGGGGTTGAGCAAGCTGCTCTGGGGTGACTTTACCGTGGGGAAGCAAGACCACGCTTTTGATTGGATCTCCCACATATGCACCATACATGGCTGCAGATGCAGACGTGTCACCTGTAGATGCACAAATGGCTAAAATATTTTTATACCCTTTTTCCCTAACTAAATGGCTCAAAAAACTAAAGGCACACGCCATTCCTCTGTCTTTAAATGAAGCACTGGGATTTTGCCCTTCATTTTTATAAGCAAAGTTAATTCCAACATATTTTTGAAAATTATTAGAAGCAAATACAATTGGTGTATTGCCCTCGCCAAGATAGACAATATCTTCTTTTTCCAAAATCGGGGCCATTAATTCATAAAATCTAAAGATTCCCCTTAGTTCATAAATTTTGGTCTTTGCCCTCTCATCAAAGATCTCCCTCCACTTTTTACCTGAAATCTTTTTTAGTTCATCAAACTTTCTATCTTTTAATAGAAAAACACCCTTACATTTAGGGCATGTATAGAGAAGCTCTTCACTGTCAAATCTTGCTCCGCATACCTGACACACATATTCAAGTTCCCCTCTATATGCTGGAAAAGTCCCTGACATAATGTATTTGCTCCTTGCATTATTTTTCATTTCTCTTATCTATAACCCTAACGGCCTTTCCTTCACTCCTTGGCAGACTCTTGTGTTCAACAAGTTCTACTTTTGGAGTAATCAAGATCTCTTCTCTCAGTCGTCTTGTAATCTTGTCTTGGAGTTTTTTAAGCTCACGCATATCTTCAACAAAGTATTCATCCTTTATTTCAACCTGCACTCTCATCTTGTCAATGTAGCCCTCTTTTTCTAGAATAATCAGATAGTTTTGTCCCACTTCTGGAATGGACATAAGCACTTTTTCAACCTGCATTGGATATATATTTACGCCCTTTAAAATTATCATATCGTCTGAACGACCTGTAATCCTGGCGATCCTTTTATGCACCCTACCACAAGGACACTCACCTGGAATAATTGCAGTGAGATCCTTGGTCCTATATCTTATAAGGGGCATTCCTTCTCTGGTAAGGGTAGTTAACACAAGCTCACCCACCTGGCCTTCTTCCACAGGCTCCAGGGTATTGGGATCAACTATTTCAAGAATATAAGCATCTTCCCAAAGATGCATGCCATTTTGTTCTGGACATTCAAATGCAACTCCAGGGCCATTCATCTCTGATAGACCATAGGAATTGTATGCCTTTATTCCGTATATTTCTTCTATTCTTTTGCGAACTTCTTCTGTATGTGGTTCTGCACCTATAAGAGCAGTCTTTAAATATAGTGATTTTGGATCAATTCCCATTTCATCAAAAACAGTTGCCAGATGCAGAGCATAAGAAGGTATTATGTGAATTGCAGTTACTCTGAAGTCTTTTAAGAGCTTTATCTGACGTTTTGAATTTCCCGCACCAGCAGGAATAGTCAAACATCCTAATCTCTCTGCCCCATAATGGATTCCCAATCCTCCAGTAAAGAGTCCATATCCACTGAGATTTTGAAAGATATCCCATGATCTAATACCAACCATGTACATACATCTGGCCATGAGATCAGCCCATGTATCCAGATCCTTCTTTGTATAGAGCACTGCTGTTGGAGTTCCAGTTGTACCAGATGATACGTGAAGTCTCACCATCTTAGCCACAGGCTCAGTTAAAAGGCCCACTGGATAATTATTTCTAAGATCCTCCTTTGTGGTAAATGGGAGTTTCTTTATATCTTCTACTGACTTTATGTCCTCGGGCTCTATATCACTTAAACGATCCCAGTAAAAAATCCCCTTTTTTGCTTGCCTAATAGTCTCTCTAAGCCTGTTTAATTGGAGTGCTGTTAATTCATCTCGAGAAAGTCTCTCTTCTTTATGTAAGTAGTCATGTTGCATAATATAACTCCTATTGGTGTATTAGTGTATTAGTGTATTTGTGTATTTGTGTATTGGTTTAGTGGTTTAGTGGTTATAGTGTTTATAAATTTGTTCACTTTTTTGCCTCATAGTTCTAATTCACCCATTAATTCGTTATTTAGTGTATTGGTGTATTGGTATATTTGTATATTAGTGTATTGGTTTATTTGTGTATTGGTGTATTGGTATATTTCTGTATTAGTCTAATGGTTAATTGTTTTACTTTTTATAGTATTTATAAATTTGTTTAGTTTCTTGCCTAATACGTCTAATTCACTTATTAATTCGTTATATAAAGCCATATTAATTAAATCTCGTTTATATAACAGATAAATCCAGTATTTGGACTCCCAGAGAGAGCCTCTTGCATTATAATAAAATTTGATGCTATCTTTATAATGAAACCTTCCATATCCTTCCGCAATATTTGCTCCAATTGAATCAATAGTCCTTAATACTTGAGAACCAATATTATATTTTAAATCTTTATCCAGGCTCTTATAAACATCCCAAATTTTATCACTTAAATTCAAAGAAATCTTATAAACCTCTAACTTCCCAAGTCCCACTTATCCTCCCCCACCCCTTACTAACCAATAACCACTACACCAATAACCAATATACCACTATACCAATATACCACTACACCACTACACCAAATCCCCTATTCCTCTCTTATTTCAAGATCCTCAAAAGCTGTACAATTGGCCAAAAATGCCAATTCCAAACTGCCTATTGGACCATTTCTCTGTTTTCCAATAATTATTTCAGCAATACCCTTTTTGGGGTTATCTTCCTTTTTATTGTACACTTCATCTCTATATAAAAATATTATCACATCTGCATCCTGTTCTATTGCTCCAGATTCCCTTAAATCAGAGAGCATTGGCCTTTTGTCCTTTCTCTCTTCCACCTTTCTATTTAGCTGTGCTAAGGCTATTACAGGCACATCTACTTCTTTTGCCAAGGCCTTTAAATTTCTGGATATATAGGAAATTTCTTGTTCCCTTGAATCTCTTTTTTGGGGAACGTGCATGAGCTGCAAATAATCAATTATAACAAGCCCCAGCCCCTTTTCACTTTTAAGTCTTCTGCACCTTGCCCTGAGTTCCAGAGGCTCAAGTGCAGGTGTGTCGTCTATATATATGGGGGCCTTGGATAATTCATCTGCTGCCACATATAGTCTGGCCCAATCTTCGTCCTTTAAATATCCTGTCCTCAGTTTTTTTAGATCCACCTTGGCCCTGGCACAGAGCATCCTCATCATGAGTTGCTCCATGGACATCTCAAGTGAAAAGATTGCTGTTGGTATATTTTCTTCACAAGCAGCCCTCATCCCAATGTTCAGTCCAAAGGCAGTTTTTCCCATACTGGGCCTACCTGCAATAATAATCAAATCTGTTTTCTGGAGGCCAGCAGTTAATTGGTCTAATTTTTTGTAGCCTGTAGGAACCCCGGTTACGAGTTCTTTTTTTTCATACCTTGCAGAGAGCTTTTCAAAGATTTCATCAACAAGCTGTTTACTGGATTTGAATCGGGGTAAAACCCTGCTTTCAGATATCTGAAATATAGATTGCTCTGCCTGATCTAAAAGGGTATCTGTGTCCTCATCAAATTCATATGCAAGGTTAATAATTTTTGCACCACCACTTATAAGCTCCCTTTTTATTGCTTTTTCTCTTACTATTTCAGCATAATGTATGGCACTTGCTGATGGAACTATTTGCTCACTTAAACTGGCGAGATATACAACGCCCCCTACCTGTTCCAACTTCCCAGCCTTTTCTAACGCATCTTTAACAGTAATAAGATCTATTGGGACATTCTTTGAGTACAGGTCCAAAAAGGTTTGAAAAATAATTTTATGGGCGGGATTGTAAAAATCCTCTGGTTTTAAGATTTCCAATATTGAATGAAAAACTGAATTATCTATTAAAATCCCCCCCAAAACTGCCTGTTCAGCCTCTAGGTTATGGGGGGGAACCCTTTTTATTAGTTCTGGCAAGATTTTTTCAGGAGAGGAGACAAAGGGCCTTCTCTCATAATTATTCACCTTGGCTTGCCTGTTCATCACCTTCTTCCTGGTACCTCACCACAGAGACATTTAAAGTGGCCACTACACCAGGATAGAGTTTCACAGGAATCTGATATTCACCAAGTGATCTAATTGGTTTATCCAACTCCACTTTCTTTCTATCGATTTCAAAACCTCTCTTTGCAAGTTCATCAACAATATTTGAAGAAGTAACAGACCCATAGAGTTTATCACCTTCACCAACTCTTACCTGGATCTCAATTCTTTCCTTCTCTAATTTCTCGGCCAATTCCTTTGCCTTAAATCTCTCAGCATTAAGCTTTTCCTCTAATTTTTTCTTTTCATGCTCAAATATCTTTAAATTTGACGGAGTAGCTAACATAGCCAATTTTTTGGGCAAAAGATAATTCCTTGCATATCCAGGCTTAACATCCACCACCTCACCAAGCTTACCTAATTTTTCAATATCTGTCCTAAGTATAACCCTCATCTCTCAACTCCTTTAATTTTCTTATTCACTTCCACACTGTGTATTGTGGTGTAGTACATAAGGGCCATTTGTCTCGCCTTTTTTATCTCTCTGGTCAATTTTCTCTGGTGCTTTGCACAAGTGCCAGTGATTCTTCTGCCAATTATCTTGCCCCTTTCAGTAACAAAATCCTTTAATATATCAGGCCTTTTATAATCCAAAGGCAAATTTTTGTCTGCGCAGAAGCGACAGAATTTTTTACGGGGTGTGAATTTAAATGCCATAACTATTCCTCCTCTATCTCAAATTTATCTTGTAATTTAACTGTAAGAAATTTAAACACATCTTCGTTTAATCTCAATTTCCTCTCTATTTCCTGAATTGCATTTCCTGGCACCCCGTACTCAATTCGCACATAGTGCCCTCTTGTATGTTTTTCTACAGGATATGCCAATTCCCTCACGCCCCAATCATCAGTTACAAGCCACTTTCCTTTATACTCCTGTTCCACAACATTGGTAAGATCTTCAAGCACCTCCTGACGTTCACTATTTCCCATGTCAGGATTAAATAAAATCAAGGTCTCATACTTCCTGAGTTTCATAATACCTCCTTTTGGTCTCTTGGCCCTCTGACATGAAATTCAGAGAACAAGGGATAATTTTTTTGAAGGCATTTAGGGTATAAACATAAAAAAAACATGTCAAGACTAAACCCCATAATAAAATTTGCTTAAATTCTCTTCATCTCCTCAATATGGTTATTTAGCTGCTGCGCAAGCCCATTTAAATCCGTAATCGCTTGAACAGACTGATTCATAGTCTCTCTTATTTCTTGAGAAATTACATTGACCTCTTCAGTAGATCTGGATATTTGCTCAGTGGTGGCAGATTGTTCTTCTGCTGCTGTGGCTATGTTTCTAACTTGATCCGATGTGGACTGGGATAGCTCTAACATTTTGTTCAGCAGTGCCTCCGCTGTTTTTGCCAGCTCCATATTTTCTTCAATAGCCTCATTAACTGCCTCAGTAGATTGCATATTCATATTACTTGTTTCTTGAATCTTCTTTATAAACTCTCCTACCTCTATTGTTGCTGACATGGTCTTTTCTGCCAGCTTTCGGACCTCATCTGCAACAACAGCAAATCCCCTTCCAGCTTCCCCTGCCCTAGCAGCTTCTATTGCAGCATTAAGAGCTAGTAAATTGGTCTGGTCTGCAATATCTGAAATAGTATCCATAAGTTCACCAATCCCCTGTACATGAGATTCCATTTCTTTCATGTCCAATAATAATTGCTTTGCTTTTTCGTGCACATTCTTCATAAGTTTAAAGGACTCATTTACTGCCTTTGTACCTTCTTGTGCCATATTTTTTGTATCGTTTGCAGCCTCGGCAGTATGTTGGGCATTCTTTGATACTTCTAACACAGTGGAGCTCATTTCTTCCATGGCAGTTGCTATCTCACCAATCTTATTACTTTGCTCATCCACACTTCGACTAACTTCTTCCACCTGAGCTGCAAGTTCAGCAGAGGCAGAGGCAAGGTTTGAAGAAATATAAACAACACTATTTATTGTATCTTGTAATTTTTCATAATTTTTAATTTCCGTTAGGTCATAAACCACATTAGTAGCTCCAACAACATTGCCATTTAAATCCCAAACAGGAAATGCAGTAATATCTAAGTGTTTTATTTCGCTGTTTATTTTAGCCTCTATCTCTGCCCTATGTATGTCTCTGGATTCCAGGGTCTTTTTGCAAACGCATTCATTTGTTTGACATATGGAAGTATTGAAATGATTCCAGCAATTAGTTCCAATAAGAGAATTTAAATCTCTCCCTATCATTTTTTGCACTTCAGAGTTCACATATTTAATCTTTAAGTCCTTATCCATATTTACTATCCCAATAGGGAGATTGTTTATAAGGACTTCATATGTATCAGCAATTTTATTTGCTCCTCTGATTAAATCCTTAAACCCACCATCCAAGCCTGACTCATCTGCCCGATAATCGAGTTTTCCATGGGATATTTCCTTAACAGCTTTGTTAAACTGAGAAATTATATCTTGAGTAGATTTTGAAACATTATTCATGGCATCAATTACCTTTCCAACCTCATCTTTGTTAGTTACTTCCATGGTTTTGCTAAAATCTCCCTGGGCCATTGCGCTAGCAAATTCTATCATTTCCATTAATGGTTTCTTTAGGGAAGTGGTTAAAATAGACCATATGACAGTTACGCCAATTATTAGGGAAATTATACCAACGATTATCGCTGAATATATATTGTTTTTCATTGTTTTAGTTAAATTATTTTTCCCTTTATCTATTATAGATAAAATTTGCTCTTTGTTCTTCTTTATCAGAGAATTTACTGCATTTTTTGAAATTTTCAGGTATAAAAGGCCCAAAAAATCTCCCACTTTCCAGTTGGGATTAAATCTAATCATATCTTCATTTACATAGATTGTTTTGTAGATATGTAAATAGTTTTGGTCTTGTTTAGTTATAAAAGACTTAGAGGACAACGATTTTTCCATGATCTCTTTCTCTAATTTTCTTCCAACTGCCTCATCCACAGATGAAAGTACTACCTTTCCTTGGCTATTAAAAAAGGAAAATTCCTCAATACCTTTTAACTTCCCAATTTGTTTGGCAACAACTTCAAACTTCTTCTCCTCACCAGGCAGCAGGGAATCCCCTGCTGCTATTTGTGCCAAATTTAAAATTCCAATACCCTGAGATTCTCCCATTTCAATAAAATTTTTGGATATCCTATCTTCCATACTGTGTAAGGAACTTGTTAAATCTTTAAAAATAACGTCAAATCCCCGTTGGGTCAATTTAACAGAAGATATTGCACCAACCAGTGCCACAAAAAACACAATCAAAATTACTGCACCGAAGATTTTATTAGATATAGACATCAAACACCTCCATTTCTAATTCTTCCTATCCTCTTCCTTATATGAAACATTATGGTATTTCTCTCCCTTTCTGTAAAAGGGAAAATCTTTGAACTTTGCAAAATAGGGATGAGAACAACCAATACATGGAGCATTTGCCCTAACACACCAATTCACCCCACCATTCCACTGTCTTCTTGGACAGGAAGTATAACTTAAAGGTCCCAAACACCCAAGTTTGAATAAACACCCCTCTTCTCCAAATTTTCTGGCAAACATGCCCTTTTCATAGTAGTGATACCTTGGACAATTGTAATGCACGGAATGCGCATAAAACATCTTTGGCGTGAGCAAGTTTTCATCAACATCAGGATACCCTTTTGCTGCCAGATAACCAAGTGTCCCTACAATGGAGTCTGGATGTGTTGGACAAAGGGGACAGTTGACCAGTCTATTTTTATAAGGAATAGATTTTTTTTCCATAAATTCTTTTACACTCACTGCACCAGTGGGATTCCCTTCTGCTGAAGGAATGCCCCCATAGGATGCACAGCTACCAACAGCTAGGATGTATTGGGCCTTTTCCAAAAAGGGTATTGCAACTTCTTCAAAGGTCTTTTCTCCTATCATACAGGCCTTTGGCATTTTATAAGGAATAGATCCTTCAATAACCAGAATATATGGGAAGTTGCTATGTTTAATGTCTTCCAGAATTTCCCATGCCACATGGCCCTGGGCGGCTGAAATGGTTGGGTGAAACATAATCGAAGCAATCTGAGTGATAACTTGTTGAACATAAGGAGCATTGGCATTTAAAAAGGATATAGTACACCCACTGCAACCTTGAGCTTCAAGCCAAAGTATTTTGGGAGTGCCATGGCTAAGCTTCTCCAACCCCCTTGCAAATACTGGAGTAAGAGCGCCAGACAACCCATAGCCAGCAACTAGATAACTTCCTATTTTTAAAAAATCTCTTCTAGACAATGATTTCATATCAAGCCCCCTGCTTTTTAAACTTAAACTCTCTGAAAAAATTTTAAAATAGTTAAATTAATGTATTGCACAGGCAAGACATGGATCAAAGGATCTAATCACCCGTGCTGCTTCCATTGGTTGTTTGGAATCCTTTAATCTAACACCAATTAATGATCTCTCCACAGGCCCAGGATTTCCCTTATCGTCCCTTGGAGAAAAGTTCCATGTACTTGGAACAACACACTGATATCTGTCTATTTTATAATCTGATATAGTGAGCCAATGTCCTAAAGCACCCCTAGGAGCCTCAGTGAGTCCTACACCTTCTCCCTTTTTTACCAGGTCAAAATCCCTGGCAGGGGCCTTGTCCACATCTATATCATCTAACCAATCCATTGCTTTTTCTATAATTATCTTTAATTCCAACGCCCTGGTTACATGCCGCCCTGCCACTGAATAAAAATCTTCTTTTTGAATATTAAATTGTTTCATAACCCCATCTAAAAACTCTCTTACTACAGATTTCCCCGGGGCATGGTAATCAACCATTATTCTGGCAAGGGGACCCACTTCCATTGGATGTCCATCATATCTTGGAGCTTTAATCCATGTATAGGCGTTTCGCTTATCTGGATCTGGGATTGTCTCACCTCTACTTGGGTGTAGAGAAGATGGAGATGAAAACCTGGAATATTTCACATCTTCTCTTATTTTACCCAAATCCAGGGGTTCATATTTGCCATAAATAATTGCGCCTCTCTTAAAAAGGGTATCTCCATTATCTAGATCAAAAACCCCGTAGGCCAAAAGATTTCTATATCCTTTTCCTATTTTCCAGTACTCTGGCATAAGGGAAAACAAGGCAAAGACATCAGGAATATACACCCTTTCAACAAAATCTTTTAACATTTGTAATCTTGACCTATACGCCAAAACTCTCTCCTCACTTGGTATTTGGGTACACCCCCCTGGGACAAGGGCTGTTGAATGGGGCACTTTAGCACCAAAAACAGCACACATCTCATGGGCAATTCTTCTCATATCCAGGGCCATTAAATAGTGTTTTAAAAATTCTATGTTTGTATCTCTGTCTGTTAAATAAAATTCCCCTTCATACCTGGGTAAAAATGGCCCCAGTGCATAGGGCTCCCCTAATTTAGAACTCTTTAGTTTATCAATTGCCCAATCCTTTAATTTAAGTAGTTCCAAATCATTTCCCCGATAACCAACAATTGAAGTGACGTCCACATAATCCAGGACACTTAAATGATAAAAGTGGACAATATGAGATTGAATATAATTGGCAGCTAGTATCAAATTTTGAAGAAGCCTACCGTTTTTGTTTGGCTTTATACCATACGCATTTTCTTGCGCCTTACAGGAAGCTATGCCTTGGGAAATCGGGCACACACCACAAATCCTCTGGGTAATTTGCTGGGCATCTAAGGGATCTCTACCTTTTAAGAGCACCTCAAAGCCTCTAAACATAGCGCCAACAGAAAAAGCAGACGTAACAATATAACCGTTTTTTCGCCTTTCTGTCTCTAATTTAACAGCAAGATGACCTTCAATTCTGGTAATTGGGTCTATAGTGATTTTCTGTCCCATAACTCCTCCTACACAAAAAATTTTATATTAAATATAGCAAGTTAGTTGTCAATTATTATCAATGTGGATAATTTCATAAAGTGACTGCTGTTAAAATAGTCTTGCGACCTCCTAACATAATTACGAAATATGCATAATACGTAACATAACTTTTTATTCTTTTATTCCATAACATTAATATTAACGACCTAAATTAACAAGTAATTTTTTAATTTTATAAAATTTTTTTGTGCCGTTTCATTAATGATTTTTTCTAATTGTGCTTGACATTTTGTTTTAAATTTTGCTAAATGGGACGTGAATGAATATTCATTCAGTATTTTTTTAAAAAAATTTAATAAATTAGAAAAAATTGCCCATGCAAAATAGAGAATCAAAAAGAAATGAAAAATACGAAAAGATTTTAGAGGCAGCGATAAAAATCTTTTCAAAGCATGGTTACTATAAGGCCACTATATCTCAAATAGCGAGAGAAGCAGGTGTGGCAGATGGCACCATTTACCTATATTTTAAAAACAAGGACGATATCTTAAAGAGTTTTTTCAATTACAGGACCAAGGAAGTCTTTGCAAAATTCAAGGACGAGGTAAAAAAGGGGAAAAATGCCCTTGATAAGTTGAGAAGGCTAATCCATGCCCATTTAAGTGCCTTTGAACACAGTCGTGAGATGGCAATTGTATATCAAGTGGAGTCCAAAAAGCGGAGTCAACTGTCAAAGGACAAGATCAAGGAAATGTCCAATATGTATATGGAATTAGTAAAAGAAATTATACAACTCGGGCAAAAGGAAGGGACTATCAGGAAAGACCTTTCCATTCCCCTGGTGAGACAACTTATGGTAGGTGCTATCGATGAAGTGATAACCACCTGGGTTTACACTTCAAAAAAATATAGTTTGTCTTCTATGGCCGATCCCTTGATGGATTTAATTGTTAAGGGCATTGGCAATGACAAAGAAAAATAATTAAAAAAAGGAGTTGGTTATGGCACAACAACTAGCAGATCGCAGGGATGTAGATTTTGTACTTTTTGAACAATTAAAGGTTCAAGAACTAAGTGAAAAGTATGAAAAGTATTCAGATTTCAACAAAAAGACCATTGAGCTAATTTTAAAAGAAGCTAGGAATCTAGCAATCAAAGAAATGCTTCCTACAAACAAAATAGGTGATGAGATAGGAGTTAAGTTTGAAGACGGCAAGGTCATTGTTCCAGAAGAATTCCACAAGATATATGATCTATTAAAAGAAGGTGAGTGGATAGGAATGTCTGAGAACCCTGAATGGGGTGGACAGGGTATGCCCCGCTCAGTGGCTATGGCTGCTGGGGACTATTTTATAGGTGCAAACTGCGCCCTTCAACTTTACATTGGATTAACAGTAGGTGCAGGACACTTAATAGAGGCATTTGGAACAGAAGAGCAAAAAAAATTATTTTTAAAGAAACTCTACACAGGCGAATGGGGCGGTACAATGCTTCTTACAGAGCCCCAGGCAGGATCAGATGTAGGTGCCCTTACAACCACTGCTGTAAAAAATGAAGACGGCACATATTCTATTACTGGAAATAAAATTTTTATTACTGGTGGTGAGCAAGATTTAACAGAAAATATAATCCATCCAGTTTTAGCCAGGATTGAAGGGGCTCCTCCTGGAACCGATGGTATTTCCCTTTTTATTGTTCCAAAATATTGGGTAAATGAAGACGGTTCTTTGGGTGAGTTTAATGATGTTGTATGTACTGGTATTGAAGAAAAAATGGGAATTCATGGCAGTTCCACATGCTCACTCTCCTTGGGAAGCAAAGGCAAATGCCGTGGTCTCCTCTTAGGTCAGGAAAATAAGGGCATGAGGGAAATGTTCCTCATGATGAATCAGGCAAGGCTACTTGTTGGCTCCCAAGGCGCAGCACTGGCATCTGCCTCTTACATTGAAGCAGTTAATTATGCTAGAGAAAGGGTACAGGGACGCCACCTTAAAGACTTGCGGGATAAGAGTGCATCTCCAGTACCAATTATTCAACATCCAGATGTTAGAAGGATGCTTATGCAAATGAAGGTATTTGTTGAGGGTCTGCGTTCCTTACTATGGTACGTGGGACTTTTGGAAGATCTAAAGAGAGTAACAGACAAAGAAGAAGAAAAAGAGAAATATCAGAACATAATTGATGTATTAATTCCAATTTGTAAGGGATATGGTACAGATAGGTCTTATGAAGTAACCAACCTGGGTGTACAGGTATTTGGTGGATACGGATATACTAAAGAGTATCCCATGGAACAGTTTGTAAGAGATTGCAGGATTACCATGATTTACGAGGGTACCAATGGTATCCAGGCAATGGACCTTTTAGGAAGGAAGTTAGGCCTAAAAAAGGGTAAGGCAATAATGGATGTAATGGGCGAAATCCAGAAGACCCTAGCTGAGGCAAAATCTATTGACGCTCTTAAAGGTTATGCTGAAGAATTAGAAAAGGCATTAAATAAGCTCGGCGAAGTTGCAATGACCATTGGTGGTAAGGCCATGAGCGCTGAAATTTTGACTGCATTTGCCCATGCTTATCCATTTATGGAAGTTGTTGGAGATATAATTATGGCATGGATGCTCCTCTGGAGGGCAGCTGTTGCAGCCAAGGCCCTGGAAAAGGCCAAGAAAAAAGACATTGCTTTTTATAACGGACAGCTCAAAAATATTGAATTCTTCACCCATTATATCCTTCCTGTAACAATGGGCAAGATGAACATGATAATGAATATGAAGGATACAGTAGTATCAATTGATGAAAATTCCTTTGGTGGTAAATAATACATTTACAAATCCTTAAATAAAGGGGGCGAATTTTGCCCCCAAAAAATTTAATGAGGTGAGTTTATGGAAATGGCATTAACACCTGTAGCAAAGGTAACTATATTGGGAATACCCCTCTCACTATTTGCGGTGCTTATTCCCTTAATAGGTATTTCAGCCTTTTGCTATATAATGGCCAGGAGATTAATTCCACTTGCAAAGGCACAACCTGATCCCAGATTTGACAGGCCTAAACAAAGGTTAAAGTACGTGTTAAAATTTTGGTTAGGCCAATATAAACAGCCAAGATACCTAGTTGCCGGCGTAATACATATAGTGATTTTCGCTGGCTTTCTTATTCTATCAATTCGCTCCACTTCACTTGTTATCGAAGGATTTAAGCCACACTTTGTTTTTCCAGGTCTTGGTGGATTTTTAGGCGATGTCTACAATTTTCTGAAGGACTATGCTGCAACCTTTGTATTAATAGCTTGTATTGTGGCAGGTATAAGAAGAGGAATCTTTACCCCAGAAAGATACAAAGTGCCTCCAAAATATGGCAAAGACCACACCTTTGAAGCTATTTTTGTTTTAGGGCTAATTGGTACACTCATGATATTTGAAAGCCTCTACAGTGCCTCTATTGTAGCCGCACAAAAACAGCAAGGACTCCATGCTGAATTTCTACCTCCTTTGACACTTTCATGGATTTTTGCCAAAATGCTAGGTGGCACATCAAAGGGTTTTCTGCAATTTATCAACACCACCTCCTATTTCATTCATGATTCAGTCTTCTTTTTCTTCCTCTGTTTTTTGCCTTTTGGAAAACATTTTCACGTTATTACTTCTATCTTTAACGTATTTTTCGCTAAACTGGATCGTGGTACAGTAAAGCCTGTAAAATATGGGGTAACTGAAGAGGAGCTGGATAACCTGCCTTATTTTGGAGTCAAATACCTAGAAGACTTTACATGGAAAAATATATTGGACTTTTATACATGCGTTGACTGTGGTAGGTGTGCAGATGTATGTCCTGCAAATGCAGCAGGAAGGCCATTAATACCCAGATTTTTAACTATTAAAGCAAGAGAATACATCTTTGATAGATTTCCTGTACTTGGAGAAATAAAACCAAAGGAACCACTAATTGGAACTATTTATGAAGAAGATGAAATCTGGTCCTGCACCACATGCGGCTCTTGTGAAGAAGAATGCCCAGTATTAAATGAATATATCAATAAAATCGTTGATCTAAGACGTGGCATGGTGGACGAGGGAATGGTGCCCCAGACCCTGCAAAAACCACTTAATGCCCTGGCCAAAAGGGGAAATCCCTATGGCAAGATGGAAAAGAAGAGGGCTGAGTGGACCAAGTCCCTTGAGGACATAGATGTGAAGATAGTAGGCAAAAAGGCCCAGGCAGAGACATTGTATTTTGTTGATAGTGCCACATCCTATGACGAACGTGCAAATGAAATAGCAAGGGCAGTGGTAAAAATTCTCAATGCATGTGGAGAAGACTTTGGTATTCTTGGCAAAGCAGAAAAGGACTCTGGACATGAGGTGAGGAGATTTGGAGAAGAGATGCTCTTTCTCACCTTAAGGGATCAAAACATAGATGCAATTTTGAACTCTGGTTGTAAGAGGATAGTAACTGCTGATCCACATGCATACAATGCCTTAAAAAAGGATTATGATGGAATTCCGCCAGTAGAACACATATCAGAATATATCTTGAGAAAAATAAACGAGGGGAAACTAAGGTTTAAACCAATAGAAGATCCAGACCTTGTATTCACTTATCACGATCCATGCTATTTAGGCAGACACAATCTCATTTATGACGCACCAAGAAAGGTCTTAGATGCAATACCAGGGCTAAAAAGAGTTGAAATGGAAAGGCACAAGGACAGATCCTTCTGCTGCGGTGGTGGTGGACTGATGCTCTTTTATGAACCACCAGAAGAAGAGCAGCGTATGGGACAAATTAGGGTGAAGATGGCAAATGAAGCCGGGGCTAATGCAATAGTTGTGTGTTGTCCATTCTGTTTAACTCATTTGGAAGATGGTGTAAAAACTACTGGATTTGAGGGTAAAATTCAGGTAATGGACCTAACAGAATTAATAGTTAAACAATTAATTATAGAATAATTAGTGGGAGGTGAGTATGGAAATTTTAGTTTGTGTAAAAAGGGTGCCAGATCCTGCGGAAAATGAAATTGAGATCAACAGCGACGGAACTGATATTGAGAGAGATGATTTAGTTTACTCAGTAAACGAGTGGGACAACTATGCTGTTGAAGAAGCAATTCAAATCAAAGACAAAGTTGGTGGATCAGTTACAGTTGTAACTGTTGGTGATGAGGAAGCAGATGAGGTGCTTAGACGTGAAATGGCAATGGGTGCAGACAAGGGTATTCACATAAATGACGAAACACTGGAAGGAACCGATGGCCTAGGTGTAGCCAAGGCACTCAAGGCAGTTGTTGAAAAGGGGAATTACGACCTTATCTTAACTGGTGCACAGGCAGATGACGGTGCGGCTCAGGTAGGTGGTATGCTGGCTGCGCTTTTAGATCTCCCCTATGCATCCCTGGTAAATTACATTGAAATAATAGATGATAATACTCTAAAGATTGGAAGGGAAATTGAAGGTGGAAATCAAGAAATTAGTGAGATTAAACTTCCATGTGTTCTTTCAATTCAGACTGGTATAAATGAACCTAGATATGTTGGTATTAGAGGAATCAGAAAGGTTGCAGGAGTTGAGATTCCAGAAATGGAACTTTCAGACCTTGGGCTTTCAGAAGATGAGGTGGCACCAAGGGTCAAAAGGTTAGACTACTTTATTCCTGAGATGGGAGAAGGTGCTGAGATCTTGGAAGGTGATATGGAAGAAGTCGCTGAAAAGTTGGTTGAACTCTTGAAAGCCAAAGGAGGAATCAAATAATGAGTAGGGAAATTTTTGCATATATTGAACACCATGATGGCGTATTAGACGACTCTGCACTTGAGCTCATTAATGCAGCCAAAAAAATAGATGAGTCAGCCAATGTTGTTGCATTGGTGTTTGGAACTGGCGATAATCTAAACAAGGCTTGTGAAGAGGCTGCTAAAACTTATAATACAGTGTGGAAAATAGACAAAGCTGATCTTACCTATCCCAATGCAGAACTTATCAGGCCAATGCTAGTAAATATCCTACCCAAAGGATCTGTATGTTTGGTTCCACATGATACCTTTGGAATTGATTTGGCCCCTGGACTTTCAGTAAAAATGGATGTTCCATATATTCCTGATGTAGTTGGAATTGATAAGGTGGAAGGTGATAAGATCGTTGCAATTCGCCAGGAATTTAGTGGACAGGTTCATACCCATGTTGAGGCTGATATGGCAAATGGTATTGTTATCACCATAAGACCTGGTACCTTTGAACCAAATGAGTCAAAAGGTGCCAGTGGCGAGATAGTTGATAAGAGCGCTGATGCTGGCGATGTAGAAGCAAAGAGAAAATTTATTGAAGTAAAAGAGGCTGAAGCTGGTGACGTTGACATCACCCAGGCAGACATATTGGTATCTGTTGGTCGTGGTATTGGAGAGGAAGAAAATATTGAGCTAGCAGAAGAGTTGGCTGAGGCCCTTGGTGGTGTGGTTTCCTGTTCAAGACCAGTTGTTGACGCAAAATGGCTTGATCATTCTAGACAGGTTGGAACATCTGGTAAGACTGTAAAACCAAAAGTATACATTGCAGTTGGTATCAGCGGTGCCTTCCAGCACGTTGCTGGAATCAAGGGAAATCCATTTATTGTAGCTATCAACACAAATCCAAAGGCTCCTATATTCCAGGTTGCTGATGTTGGTGTAGTTGAAGACTGTATTGAGTTCTTGCCAGTGCTTACTGAAAAAGTAAAAGAAATGAAATAATTAACACATGGGTGGGCATATAGCCCACCCACTTACCTAAGTTGGTCAAAAATTTTGACAAACTTGGGTTAAAAAATGAAATTTAAACTTCAATTAAAAAACCATTGCATAGAAACTGCGCTAAGACGTTTATATAACAAGTCCATCTCTGAGTATTTTAAAAATCCCTCAAAAACAAATGAGGCAAAAATAGCTCTCCTAGAAATAGCCCTAGGTAACATAAATTTCCCAGAGCTTAGAACAAAATATCCAGAATTAAATGGAAGTTTGCAAAGGGAAATCGAGGTTGATATCAAACATGAAAAAATCTCAATAAAAATCCCTAGTTATGCCCACCCAATAGAGATTAATATTGTTCATAAAAATCCATAAATCGATTTCTTGGAATTTTGTGAGAGTTGGTTTAATATTTTTCAAAATAATAAATCCTACATCTTGGGAGCCATGCCCCCTAAAAATTTTCCCAAAAATTCTTTTTTATGAACGAGCATTATAATTTTTGACAATATATTTACTTTTATCCTGCAAATTATTATACTCCTTTCAAAACTAATCTATCCTTAATATCTAAATTTTCTATAGGAGAGTTTTGATGTTAACAGATAAATGTCCAGTTAATAGCCTGTATAGAGAACTTTTGTCTAAACAAAATAGAGTGTCAAATCTTCAAGAAATTTTATATTTAGATGAAATAAAACAGGTTTTGCTGAATATCACTCGGGGGATAGGGAATAAAGATACTATTGAAAAGTTGTTAAATAAGATATCGAATTTTACAAAATATGCAAAAGAGGCAAAAGAATTCTTATTAAGGGCATCAAGTGTAATAGAAAACAACATAGAGATCTTTGAAGATCATTTGTTGTACAAAGTGTGTTTGTTTGACGAATGTCCTTTACTCGCTATTCCGCCATGTCAAAAGGCATGCCCTGCAGATATAGATATTCCCACCTTTATAACACTAATAGGCAAAGGTAAATATGAAGAGGCGATTAAAGTAATTAGAAAGGACAATCCTTTCCCCTGGGTTTGTGGTTTAATTTGCACCCATCCCTGTGAATTGAATTGTGTACGTGGGCGGATAGATTCGCCTTTGTCTATAATGTCTTTAAAAGCCTTTGTAGCAAATGAAGTTTTTAAAAAGGGCCTTTTCTTTAAGAACCCTGAAAATATAACTTTAAATGGCAAAAAGGTTGCGATAATTGGAAGTGGCCCTGCTGGGCTCTCTTGTGCATATTATCTGGCTCTTATGGGATATGAGGTATGTGTTATAGATAGTTTTTCCAGTCCAGGAGGAATGCTTAGGGTTGGAATTCCTGAATTCAGGTTGCCCAGAGAAATTCTGGATGCTGAGATTGAATTTATAAAATCTTTGGGCGTTAAATTCAGATTAAACACCACTTTTGGAAAAGATGTTGATATTGAGTCTTTGAAGGAAGAAGGTTTTGAAGCCTTTTTTATAGGAATTGGTGCTCACGATTCTATATCTCTGGGGATTGAAGGAGTGGAACAATATTCTCCAGTAATATCAGCACTGGATTTTTTACGGGATATAAATCAGGGTAAAAAGGTTTTTCCAGGGAATAGGGTAGTTATAATAGGGGGAGGAAATGTTGCCATTGATGCTGCCAGGACATGTGTGCGGCTGGGTTGTAGAGAAGTTATAGTAGCTTACAGACGTTCAAGAGAAGAGATGCCAGCCCATGAATATGAAATAAAAGAGGCTATAGAAGAAGGGATAATTTTTAAATTTCTTACTATTCCCAGGAAGATTTCAGGAACAAATGGAAAGGTTGAGGCAATAGAATGTTTAAAGGCAGAGCTTGGTGATATGGACAAGTCCGGAAGGAGAAAACCCATACCTATACAAGGAAGCGAATTTACAATACCTGCAGATGCCATTATCTTTGCCATAGGGCAACGAATTGAAAAAAATTGTTTAAAAGATATTTGTGGCGAATCCTGGTCTAAACAGGGAGTAATTGAGCCTTTAAAATGGGAAAATAATGCTATTTATTTGATAGATCCAATAAATATGCGTACCAACATAAAAGGAATTTTTGCTGCTGGAGATGCGGTTTTGGGTCCAGCAACTGTTGTTGAGGCAATAGGAGGTGGAAAAAAAGCTGCCCATGGAATAGATACTTATTTATCTCAAAAAAAATTTAAACAAACTCCTCTTTTTCCACGAAGAAGAGGAAGAGAATCCTTTTTGTCCATATCTATGGATAAGAAGATTTCTATTAAAAGAAAAGAGCTATTATCTTCTAAAAATAACGGGATAAACCAAAGATGGGAACAAGACGTAGTGCATCAGGAATGCGCTAGATGTTTGAGATGTGATTTGTGCATTAGATGCGGAAGATGTGTAGAGGTATGTGAAAACGAGGTAAAAATAGGAGCGTTGTCTTTAGGTTATCTAAAAGAAGACGGGAACAGGGATGTGCAAATTAATCAAGAATTATGTGTGGGATGTGGGGCCTGCGCTAGAAATTGTCCCACAGGAGCCATGCAAGTCCAAGATGTCAGGAATAAAAGGATATTGAGTTTGTGTGGTGCTGAGTTGTGTAGGTTTGAGCTTGTATTTTGTGAAAAATGTAATGGAATAATTGGCACAAAAAAACAAATGAAAAAAATAAAAGAAAAAGTCCCTTTTCTTGAGGATAAAATTTTATGTGATAAGTGTTTGAAAGAGATATCGGTAAAGGGTCTTTATAGGTAACATTCAATCTTTTTAATTTTTTTTGGGGGGGATATATGAGTAAAGAGCTTAGTTTTGATAGTGCAGCCAACCAGATGATTGAGCTTGCCCACAAGAAAAACTATGAAATTGTGTGGGATAGGCTCAAAGAACAACAACCTCAGTGTGGCTTTGGGCAACTGGGTGTGTGTTGTAGAAATTGCGTAATGGGACCATGCAGGATTGATCCCTTTGGAGAAGGGCCACAAAAGGGAGTCTGCGGTGCTGAAGCAGATACCATTGTGGCCAGAAATCTTGTGAGAATGATTGCAGCAGGCGCAGCAGCCCATTCTGATCACGGGAGAAGACCTGCAATGCTACTCAAGGAGGTGGCAGAAGGAAAGAATACTCACTATGAGATAAAAGACGAGGGAAAATTAAAAGAGGTGGCAAAGAGATTGGGAATAGATGTAAAGGACAAGGATAAATTCCAGATAGCTAAAGAGGTGGCAGATGTAGCATTAAATGATTATGGGAAACAGGATTCAAAACCTATAAGATTTCTCGAAGGGTATGCGGCCAAGAAATTAAAGGAAAAATGGTTAAAAATAGAGGAGAGTTTATATCAGAACACAGGGAAGATTTTTGGAGTCCTGCCAAGGAATATAGATAGAGAAATTGTGGATATCATGCACAGGACACATATTGGAGTGGATAACCATCCTCTATCTATAATAATGCAGGGGATTAGAGCGTCCTTAGGAGATGGATGGGGAGGTTCTTTAATTGCCACTGAATGTCAGGATATATTGTTTGGTACTCCTAAAGTTCATGCTGTTTATGCCAATCTGGGAGTCCTTAAAAAGGATAGGGTAAATCTGGTAATACACGGACATGAACCAGTTCTTTCTGAACAGATTGTGGCTGCAGCTCAGGATCCTGAGCTCATTGAATACGCAAAGAGCAAAGGGGCAAAGGGAATTAATATAGCTGGAATGTGTTGTACTGGAAATGAGATTTTAATGAGACATAATGTCCCAGTGGCTGGAAATGAACTTCATCAGGAACTTGCTGTGATTACAGGTGCTGTTGAAGCAATGGTGGTTGATGTTCAGTGTATTTTCCCTGCTCTTGCCAATTTGAGCAAATGTTTTCATACAAAATTTATTTCCACCAGTGACCAGGCACTCTTCCCTGGTGCTATGCATGTTCAATTTGAAGAGGATAATGCTGAAGAGGTTGCGAGACGGATTGTTAAAATTGCAATAGACAATTTTGAAAACAGGGATGAATCAAAGGTAAATATCCCAGAAGAAAACAAAGAGGCGCTGGTTGGTTTTAGTGTGGAACAGATTTTATCTGCCCTGGGTGGTAATGTAACTCCACTGGTAGAGGCTATAAAACAGGGGAAAATCAAAGGAGTAGTTGGAATAGTTGGATGTAACAATCCAAAGGTAAAGCAAGATTATTATCATGTAAATCTGGCAAAGGAGCTTATAAAAAGAGATATCTTAGTAATAGGAACAGGATGCTGGGCAATAGCACTGGCTAAGGCAGGTCTTTTATCTGTAGATGCGGCTAAAGAAGCTGGAGAAGGTCTAAAAAACGTATGTGAAGCTCTTAATATCCCGCCTTTTTTGCACATGGGGAGCTGTGTGGATTGCAGTAGAATACTGGTTCTTGCAGCCGGTTTGGCTGATTATCTGGATGTGGATATATCTGATTTGCCTTTATTTGGGTCTGCTCCAGAGTGGATGACAGAAAAGGCTGTTTCCATTGGCACTTATTTTGTGGCATCAGGTGTTCCAGTTCATCTCTGGCCAGTTCCCCCTGTACTTGGAGGTAAAGAGGTGGTGAAAATATTAACTCAAACAGCCAAAGAGGTATTTGGAGGATTTTTTGTTATAGAAGAAAATATCCAGAAAACTGTGGATATTATGGAAAACCACATTTTAGAAAAAAGAAAATCTCTGGGAATATAATTTAAAAACAACTGGAGTAGGAATATGAAGGAACTTTTTGTAAATTTTGATAAATGTCTGGGATGTCTTTCCTGTGAGATAGCCTGCAGGGTTGAACATTCCCTTACTAAAAACATATTTACATCTATCTTTGAATCAAAACCTCCACGTAAAAGAGTATTTGTTCAGTTTTACCAAAACAAAAATATCCCTCTTCAATGTAGAAATTGTGACGATTCCCCATGTATTAAAGTCTGTCCTACAGGTGCAATGCACAAAGACGAAAGAAATGTTACTATATGCGATGAAGAGAAGTGCATAGGTTGTTTTATGTGTGTGCTTGCATGCCCCTTTGGGGTAATTTCAGCAGACAGAAAAAAGGTGATAAAGTGTGATAGATGTCCTGATAGAGAGACCCCAGCGTGTGTCGAAGCATGCCCTACCAAGGCCCTTACCTTTGAAGAAGTTAAAGAGTTTAGTGCGGAAAAAAGGGAACTTGCCGCAAGTAAGGTGATTTAAATATGTAGGTAATCTTTATTGTTCAGGGTCAGCAGTTTCTGACCCTGAATTATCATTGATTCGTGATTTGTAATTCGTAATTCGGGATCAGAACAGAAAGAGAAGAAAACCAATACACCAATACACCATAGAATCACTAACACATAAATGGGTTACTTGTAATTTTCTGAGAATTGGTTTAATAATTTTCAAATGAAAATAAAAAAGATATTATTGTTTGCCCCTCTTTTTTTGGTGATTGTTTTGTTTCAATCATATTTCTGGGTGCCAACTTATGATGAGCAGACCAGAGGAAATCCAGAGAGGCTAGTTGAGTTTATCTCTGCATCTTCTGGGGATGCCGCAATTTTAAATCCAATCCTGTCAGCTGACAGTGCATCTTCTGAGATTGAGTCCAAGGTTTTTGAAGGATTAATCGACAGGGACGAGCACTTGAATTTTAGGGGGCGCATTGCAAAATCGTGGGATATCAATGAAGAGGCCTATTTTTATATCAATGAAGAAAAAAATATTTCCATAAAAAAAATTATAAAAAGGATATCGTCAATACCTGAGGTTACAAAAATAGAAATACTCCCTGAACAGAACAAGACCGTAACATATACATTTAATGACAAAAAATTAAAAATCCAAATGAACCTACCTAAAAAGTTGAAGGTAACCTTAAGTTATGTTGAGCCAAATTTTTTCAATCAAGTAAAAGGAGTTTTGGGTTCTGACTATTTTCACCATATGGAGCCCGCTAAGTTTGTTGAAATTAAAGGCAAAGACTTATCAGATAATGAAAGAGAAAAAATAAGAAAAAAATTTTTTACCCCATTTGAACACAATCCAGTGATTGTATTTCACTTAAGAAAGAAAATATTTTTTCACGATGGCTACAAACTAACTGCTGAAGATGTAAAATTTACATATGAGGCTATAATGGACCCCAAAAATCTATCTCCAAGGATATCTGATTTTGAACCTATAAAAAAGGTTAAGGTCATAGACCCATACACTGTAAAAGTAATATATAAACGACTCTATTCCCCTGCCTTGTCAGCTTGGTCAATTGGGATTTTGCCAAAACATCTACTGGATAATGAGGCCCTAAAAAAAGAAGCAATAAA
>NZ_JBMYBT010000087.1:0-13015 GCF_053993635.1 Desulfothermus sp.
TTTATTTTTATCTACATATGCTATGTTTAACTTTCCATTATCCTGCATGGTTATTGTTTCAACTAAGGAATTTAAACTCACTGAAATCTTTCGTTTTTTCATCTCTCTTAAAAGAGAAGAAGAGATATAACGGTCAATACCTGGAACTGGCAGCAGTCTGTCTAAGGCCTCAATAATATGTACTCTACAACCTAATGATGCCAAAATATACGCAAATTCGCAGCCAATTACCCCACCACCTATAATTGCCATTGATTCTGGTACTTCTTTTAATTCTAAAAGATCATCACTTGATAAAATGTGCTTACCATCAAAATCTACTCCTTTAAGGGGTCTAGGACCACTCCCAAGGGCGAGAATAATTTTCTCACCGTCAAAGGTTTTTTGTCCCTCTCTTGTTTCAACTAAAATAGAATCTTTTCCAGTCACTTTTCCCCTGCCTTTTACAAGCTCAATCTTGTTCTTTTTTATAAGGGCCTCTACTCCCCTCCTTAAAATAGTTACAATTTTTTCTTTTCTCTCAACTATTTTTTCCATGGAAACAGATACTTCTTTTACCTCAATACCAAATTCTTTAGACTTCTTTATCTTATTAAATAGCTCCACTGAACTGATAATGGCCTTTGTTGGAATACACCCATAATTTAAGCATGTACCACCCACTTTATCCTTTTCAACTAACAACACCGATGCCCCCATCTGAGCTGCCCTAATAGCTGCCACATATCCACCTGGACCAGCACCTATTACGATTACTCTTTTCATAAAAAATCCCTCCTATTTTTTTTATTTTTTTAACAAAAAAATATTGTCGACACTTAACTAAGTGAATTTATTAAATATTACTTTTTTGTAAAAATATATCTTTTTTTTTAGTAAATGTAAATTTTTTTCTATTTTTTTTGAAAAAAAACTAAATTCCTACTTGACAATATCAAAGGTGTATGAAAAACTCTTCTAAAAATAGAACACTGTTTTTTTATGGTAAATTTAAAACCAAGATGGAGTCTGTGATTATGAAAAAGTATACACCTTTATTTAATTGGCACAAGCAAAACAAGGCCACATTTGCTATTTTTGGTGGATACGAGATGCCACTTTGGTATGGCTCGGCCAAAGAAGAGCACTTGTCTGTACTAACTTCCTGTGGAATATTTGATACCTCTCATATGGCTGGAATAATAGTAAAAGGACCTGATTCTAAAAGACTTTTAAATCATTGCTTTTCTAGAGATTTGGATAAGTGCATAAAAAATGGTCCTCTGCTAGAGAGCTATTTGGTTTATGGTGTGTTTTTATCAGAAAACGCCCATGTAATAGATGATTCTATTGTGTATAAGATCCATGACCAGCTATTTTTTGTGGTGGTGAATGCCAGCATGGGAGGTACAATCTCTGATCATTTAAAAAAGAATCAAGAAGGATTTGAAGTTGAAATAGAAGATTTGACAGACAAACTTGGGAAAATAGATATCCAGGGCCCAAATTCTCCCAAGATCTTATATTCCAGTTTAAAAGAGCCAGATAAAATATTTTCCCTTTTTCCCTATTTTACTTTTAAGGGATTTTTCGAGCCCTTGGATCAAGATTTGGGATCAAATGTTGGGACTGTTCAACTAATAAATGGCAAAAATATCCTCTTATCTAGATCTGGATACACTGGAGAAATTGGTTTTGAAATATATTGTAAGATGGAAGATACACAAGAGATCTGGGATCTTCTCTTTGAAAAGGGAAAGGATTTTAATATCACCCCATGTGGTCTTGCAGCAAGGGATTCACTTAGGGCTGGGGCAAAACTCCCACTTTCCCATCAGGACATTGGTAACTGGCCATTTTTAAATAATCCATGGGATTTTTGTCTTCCATGGAAGGAATACAAAAAATCCTTTACAAAAGATTTTATTGGAAAACGTGCATTACAAGAGCTCCTAAATAGCTACTCTGAATATACATACCCGTTTGTTGGAAAGGATTTAAGAAAAGTCAATATAGAAGACCATCCCAGGGTAATCACTGAACATGGTGAGGATATTGGTGAAGTCCTTACTTGTTGTACTGATATGGGGATATCTCTTGTAGATGGTAAGGTGGTCTCTATTGCTTCAGAAAACAAACCAAAGGATTTTAAGCCAAGAGGGCTTTGTTGTGGATTTGTGAAAGTAGATAAACAACTACCTTTAGGTACATGGGTGTATTTGCAGGACAAAAAACGCAAACTGCCAGTAAAAATAGTAGACGATATTAGGCCAGATAGGACTGCAAGGAAAAATATAAAAAACTTTTTATAGGAGGTGTCAAATGAAGGAAATTCAAGAACTTATCATTCCAGAGGACTTAAAATACACAAAAGAACATGAGTGGGCAAAGGTAGAAGGAGACAGGGTAAGGGTCGGGATAACGGACTTTGCCCAGGATCAGTTGGGCGACATAGTATTTGTAGAGCTTCCAGAAGTTGGGTCTGAATTTAATAAAGAAGAACAATTCGCCACTGTTGAATCTGTTAAGGCTGTATCTGAGGTGTATATGCCAGTATCTGGAAAAATAGTTGAGGTAAATAACGACCTTTCGGAAAATCCAGAATTGGTGAACTCCTCTCCCTATGAAAAAGGATGGTTTGTACTTGTAGAGCCAAAGAATGTATCAGAGCTAGATGAACTTATGGACAACAAAGAATATCTTGAACTTTTAAAAGGAGAAGAAGAAAAATGAGGTATTTACCACATACCCAGGAAGAGATAAAAGAAATGTTAAGCCTTTGCTCTGCAAAGGATATTAAGGACCTTTTTGCCACCATCCCAGAAAATTGCAAAAGGGACAAAGAGTTAAGCCTACCTGGGCCTCTTAGTGAGCTTGAGCTTTTCTCACATATTGAAGAGCTTGTAAAAGATACAAAGACCACAAAGCAGGTAAAATCATTTATTGGTGCTGGCAACTATGAGCACTATATTCCATCTATAATACCTTTTCTCCTTCAACGATCAGAATTTTTTACAGCTTACACCCCGTATCAGCCTGAGATAAGTCAGGGCACCCTTCAGGCAATATTTGAATACCAGACACTAATATGCAATCTGTTGTCAATGGAAGTATCCAATGCCTCAATGTATGATGGAGCAACTGCCCTAGCTGAAGCCATATTTATGGCCATTAGAATAAAAAGAAACAAAAATGTAGTAGCCATATCAAAGACAATCCATCCCAATTATAGGGATGTATTAAAGACCTATTTTGAGACAAGGGATTTGGAAGTCATAGAACTTGGCTTTAACAAGGACGGAAAAACAGATCTCTCAAAACTAGATAATGTTGAAAACCTATGTGCAATAGCAGTTCAATCCCCAAATTTCTTTGGGTGCATTGAAGACTTAAAACTCATCTCAAAAAGGGCAAAGGAGCTAGATGCCCTATTTATCTGCTCTTTTACTGAGCCTCTTTGCTATGGGTTATTTAGACCCCCTGGAGAATTTGGTGCAGATATTTGTTGTGGTGAGGGACAATCCCTTGGCCTATCTCAAGCATTTGGTGGCCCATCTCTTGGAATATTCACATCTAAAATGAAATATGTGCGAAATTTGCCAGGCAGGCTTGTTGGTATGACAAAAGATAGGGATGGAAAAAGGGGTTTTGTTTTGACCTTATCTACTAGAGAACAGCACATAAGGCGTGAGAAGGCAACTTCTAATATATGTTCAAATCAAGGACTATGTGCCCTTACCGCTGCAATGTATCTCGCAGTTATGGGTGAAGCTGGAATAAAGGAAGTGGCCTCACAATGTTACCACAAGACAGAATATCTAAAAAAGGGCCTAAGTGGGGCAGGATTTAGTCCAGTATTTAACTCAACTACATTTAATGAATTTGTGGTGGATTTCAAAGGAAAGGGAGATGAGATATTTAACAAACTAAAACAAAAAGACATAATCTTGGGTTTGAGCATAAAAAAATTTTATCCTGAATTAAATGATCCATACTTAATAACTGTAACTGAAACCAAGAAAAAACAAGATCTGGATACCTTAATCAGGGAGGTTTCATCATGCTAAAGGAATTTAAGGCCCAGGGCACAACTGGGCTTATAATGGAGGAAGGCCTTTTATGGGAGACAGGGAAAAAAGGAAAAATAGGTTATTCCCTTCCACCTCTAGATGTTGAACAAAAAGATGATTTACCAAAGGAGATTGTCAGGGATGAGCTGAATCTACCAAATTTAAGCGAAGTAGAGGTGGCAAGACACTATACGCGACTATCTTCCTGGAATTTTGGTGTGGACACAGGCACATATCCCCTTGGATCCTGCACAATGAAATACAACCCTAAGATCAATGAACAAATTGCATCAATGGATGAATTTTCCAAGGTCCATCCGCTTTTTCCTGAAGATATGGTGCAAGGTCCATTAAAACTCATGTATAATTTAGAGCAGTTGCTTAAAGAAATTACTGGATTAGATGGAGTTACCTTGCAGCCTGCAGCTGGGGCCCATGGGGAATATACAGGTATTAGAATAATCTATGCATACCACAAAAAGAATGGTAAGCCCAAAAAAAAGATGCTCATCCCAGATACTGCCCACGGAACAAATCCAGCCTCTTCAGCAATCTGCGGTTATGAGCCAGTAAAGATCAAGTCAAATGAAAAGGGAATCCTATCAGTTGAAGAGATCGACAAATATATGGATGAAGATACTGCTGGAATTATGGTCACTAACCCAAATACCTTAGGTCTTTTTGAAGAAAACATAAGGGAAATAGCAGATATTGTACATAAAAGGGGTGGGCTAATTTATTGTGATGGTGCAAACTTAAATGCAATTATGGGTATTGTGGACCTAAAAAAAGCTGGAATTGATGTGCTACATTTGAACCTGCATAAGACCTTTTCTGCTCCCCATGGAGGTGGAGGACCTGGTTCTGGACCTGTATGCGTAAGACAAGACCTGGTTGAATTTTTGCCAGTTCCTAGAATTTTAGAAAAAGACGGAAAATACTATCTGTCTTATAACCATCCAAATAGTATTGGAAGGGTCCATTCTTTTTTTGGAAATTTCTCTGTTATGGTGAAGGCCTATTGTTATATCTTATCAATGGGAAATATGCTTAAAAGAGCTAGTGAGCTTGCTGTATTAAATGCAAATTACATAAAAGAAAACCTAAAAGATACTCTTTATTTGCCTTATGATAGACCATGTATGCATGAGTGTGTATTTACAGACAAAAATCTAGCAAAATACAAAGTAACAACCCTTGATCTTGCAAAGAGGCTCATTGATTATGGATTTCATCCTCCAACTATATATTTCCCATTGGTTGTACATGGCGCAATAATGATAGAGCCCACAGAGACAGAGTCTAAAGAAAACTTGGACAGATTTATATGGGCAATAAAGGAAATTGTGAAAGAAGCAGAAAAAGATCCAGAACTTCTAAAAAATGCGCCACAAAATACAAAGGTAAAGAGGCTGGATGAAGTTTTGGCAGCAAGAAAGCCCTTTTTAAAAGGTTATTAATATACTATGAAGCAAAAAAATAGAGAATGTATAATTTATCTTTTTAAAGAACCTGTAGAATATGAATATATTTTAGATATACAGAGGGATATAGTATCAAAAAAAATTAGTGGGTCTTTAAAAGAAGATGTCCTACTAATACTTGAGCATAAACCAATATTTACCATAGGGAAAAATGGAAATAGAGAAAATCTACTTGTGCATGACAAGTTTTTGCAGGATCAGAATGTAGGATTATACCACATAGAACGGGGAGGAGATATTACATATCATGGTCCTGGACAGCTAATTATTTATCCAATATTTAATCTGAAATCTCCAAGGATCGCAGTAAAGGAATTCGTGTATTTGTTAGAAGATATAATGATACAAACGGCAAATTACTTTAATGTATCTTTAGCACGAAATGAAAAAAATAGAGGTGTTTGGTACAATAATAGAAAAGTTGGTTCCATTGGGATAGCTATAAAAAAGGGCATTGCTTTTCATGGTATTGCATTAAATATACTTTTGGATCTAACACCATTTTCCTGGATAAATCCATGCGGACTAAAGGATATTGAGGTAACGAGCATATCCAATATAGCGGGAATAAAGATCAAGATGGATAGGGCAAAAAATATTATAATAGAGAGATTCATAGAGGTATTTAATCTAAAATGTGTGTTAATAAAATATCTAAAAAATCAGGATATGAATTATGAGTTCTTTAGTAAGTTATCAGAGGAAACCAGAATGGCTTAAAAAAAAGCTTCCTTCGTCTCCCTGTTTTGGCAGGACCAAGTCCTTTTTAGAAAACAAACATTTAAATACAGTATGTGAAGAGGCAAGGTGCCCAAATAGGTGGGAGTGTTTTAGTAAAGGCACTGCCACCTTTTTGATTATGGGGCCATATTGTACAAGGGATTGTAGATTTTGCTCTGTTAAGCATAAAAGGCCTGAGCCGTTAAGAGACGATGAGTTATACGGGATTTTGGAATTTATACAAAAAATGTCCCTCAATTATGTTGTGATAACCTCAGTTACCAGAGACGATTTACAAGATGGCGGTGCATCACATTTTGCCAAGGCCATAAGACTTATTAAACAAAATTGTCCCAATGTGGGAGTTGAGGTACTTGTGCCTGATTTTTTAGGCAAGGTCTCCTCTCTAAAAAGGGTCTTGGAAGAAACTCCAGATGTGTTTAACCACAATATTGAGACTGTAAAAAGCCTTTATAAAAAGGTTAGGCCAGGTGCAGATTATAAGAGGTCTATTGGACTGCTAAAAAAATCAAAAGAACTTTGCCCCAATATCCCCACTAAATCAGGGATCATGGTGGGACTTGGTGAGACAAAAAAAGAGCTTATAGACACTTTTTATGATTTGAGGTATGCAGGAGTAGATATTTTAACTATTGGACAATATTTAAGGCCAACTAAAAAACATATTCCAGTATCAAGATACTATCATCCTGATGAATTTGTGGAACTTGAAAAAATAGGGAAAAACCTGGGATTTAAACAGGTGATCTCAGGAGTATTTGTTAGGAGTTCATATAATGCCTATGATGCATTTATTAACTTAAAATAAGGAGAAGTATTATGAGAATAGGTTGCCCAAAAGAGATAAAAAACAATGAATTTAGAGTAGGTCTAACGCCGGCTGCTGCAAGGGCCTATGTGGAAGCAGGACATGAGGTATATGTCCAAAAAGGGGCCGGGATTGGTTCTGGAATAGAAGATAAGGAATACGAAACAGTTGGAGCAAAGATATTAGATAGTGCAAAAGAGGTATGGGACATTGCTGAGATGATCATAAAGGTAAAGGAGCCCCTGCCAGATGAATATGACCTAATGAGGCCATCACAAATTATTTATACATATTTTCACTTTGCAGCGGATAAAAAATTGACCCAGGCATGTCTTGATAAAAAAATAATAGCCATTGCATATGAGACTGTCCAGGAACAAGACGGATCCCTTCCCCTTTTAAAACCAATGAGCGAGGTTGCAGGAAGGATGGCTCCTCTTATGGGTGCCTATTTTTTAGGTAAACCACGTGGAGGCAGAGGGATTTTGGCCACAGGAGTGCCTGGAGTATTTCCTGCCAATGTTCTAATTATTGGTGGAGGCACAGTAGGAACAAATGCAGCAAAAACTGCAGCAGGGCTAGGGGCAAATGTCACAGTACTGGATATAAATGTAAACACCTTAGAACACCTTGAAAATATACTTCCACCAAATGTTTTTACCCAGTTTAGCAATGCCCATAATTTAGAAATCGCCTTACAAAAGGCTGATATGGTGATTGGTGCAGTTCTAATTCCAGGAGCAAAGGCACCCAAATTAATAACAAAGGATCACTTAAAAATAATGAAACCTGGGTCTATAATCGTAGATGTTTCTATTGATCAAGGTGGATGTGCAGAGACCTCCAGACCAACTACTCACAGTGATCCTGTATTTGTAGTGGATGATGTGGTACACTACTGCGTTGCAAACATGCCTGGTGCATATGCAAGGACATCTACATTTGCCCTAAATCATGCCACTATAAAATACGGACTGGAAATTGCGAATAAAGGGGTAAAAAAAGCCTGCATTGATAACCCTGCAATAATAAAAGGACTCAACATGGTAAAAGGAAAGCTAACATGCGCCCCAGTTGCAATGGCTTTTGATATGGAAAATGTATTTTTATCTCCTGAGAATGCCCTGGAACAAATATAACTGTCGCACAGTGGTTCCAAATGTTATAAAATTGGTTGAAAAAAAAAGAAATTTATTATAAATGTCCCCTTTACATCGCTATACAATAAAAAAGAAGGCTGCAGGACAAATGAAGGTTAAAGTGGATCAAATTAATCTAGAAATTGTAAAAGAATTAAGGGAAGGTAGAAAATCCTTTAAAAAAATTGCTAAAAAACTAGGAATCACTGAAAACACGGTAAGGGCAAGGGTGAGAAAAATGATTAAGGCAGGCCTTCTATCTATTGAAGGCCTGGTTGATATTGAGGGGATACCTAATCACCAGTTGGTAATAATAGGGGTAAAATTAAAAACCACTGACATGTTTAAAAAAGGAGAAGAATTTAGCAAACTTAGAGGTGTTGTGTCTGTAAGTGTGGTTACTGGAAGGTATGATCTCATGCTTTTTGTCATATTTAACGACAAATATGGTCTCAAGGATTTTTATGCTGAAGAAGTCAGCAAAATAGAGGACGTCCAGTCCCTTGAGACCTTTGTTATTTACAAAGGGTATAATGTTAGGGTTCCATATGTATTGTAGGTTTAAAAATTCTAACTAAGATCTAAGGAGGACTTTGTTATGATGGAATTTTTAAATGCCCTGGACAGTTTCATGTGGGGTAAGTATATGATGATTGCCCTGTTTTTTACAGGCATCTTACTTACCATAAGATACCGTGGCATCCAATTTAGAAAACTTGGTTTAGCATTAAAACTTGCCTTCACAGGTGCATCCTTTAAATCTCAGGCAAAAGGAGAAGGTGACATTACCCCTTTTCAGGCCTTAATGACTACCCTGGCATCAACAGTGGGTAATGGGAACATTGCTGGTGTGGCCACTGCAATAGCTTTAGGCGGTCCTGGTGCAGCCCTATGGATGTGGATCACTGCTCTAGTTGGAATGGCTACCAGGGCAACAGAGGCACTTTTAGGTGTAAAATACCGTAGAAAGGCTGATGATGGTACAATGATTGGCGGTGCATTTTACTATCTAGAAGATGGGGCATCACAATTCATAGGTAAACCCCTTGGTAAGATATTGGCGATTGCCTTTGCACTTTCTGGTATGATTGCTGCCTTTGGAATTGGCTGCATGGTTCAATCTAACAGTGTTGCATTGTCCATTGCAAAGCTCTTTAATATTCAAAATGTGACTACCAGCAATTACATAGTAGGTATAATTTTAGCAGTATTTACAGCTGCAGTAATACTTGGTGGAGTCCAGAGATTGGGACAGGTGGCTGAGTTTTTTGTTCCTTTTATGGCCATTATATATATAGGTGGTGGACTTTTGGTTATTTTATTAAATATTGGAAATATTGGGACCGCATTGGCAATTATCTTCAAAAGCGCATTCACAGGTCAAGCCGCAGTTGGTGGATTTGCAGGTGCAACAGTTGCTAAGGCACTTCAATTTGGTGTAGCAAGGGGAATATTCTCAAATGAAGCAGGTCTTGGTACAGGTTCCCTGGCCCATGCTGCAGCAAAGACTGCAGATCCAGCAAGACAGGGGCTAATAGGAATGGTTGGTACTTTTATTGACACCATTGTGACCTGTTCAATAACAGCGCTTGCAATTGTTATGACAGGTGTTTGGACAAGTGGCGAAACTTCCACTGCCCTTACCATCTCTGCATTTCAATCTACCCTTGGAACCGCTGGTGCTTACATTGTTACAATTGGTTCTGCCCTTTTTGGATATTCCACAATACTTGGATGGTCTTACTATGGTGAGCAGTGCACAGAATATCTCTTTGGATCAAAGACAAATCTACCTTACAGAATTATATTTGTAATTGCTGCATTCATTGGTGCAGTTGCAAAGCTCTCCTTTGTGTGGACATTATCAGATGTTTTAAATGGTTTTATGGCAATACCAAACCTGATAGGTCTAATAGTATTAAGTGGTGTTGCTGCAAAGACCATGGACGAATACCTAGATAAACTAAAATCTGGTCAGGCATAAAAGTCAAAATCAGGGGGGCTCATTATGCCCCCCATTTTCGACACAGTGGACATATTATATTTATCCAAAATAAACAGATACAAAAAAATTGCACTCACCTTAGCTAAATACGGCTTTGAAGACATTGTAGCGAGGCTACAAAGTGTTTATCCCTTCAAAATATCCCCAAAAAAAGCCACCAATATACCAAAAGATACCTACAAAAGGATTAGATTGGTCTTAGAAGAGTTAGGCCCAACCTTTGTTAAATTTGGACAGATGCTAAGCCTTAGGACTGACCTTATACCTGTTCAACTCACTCAAGAACTCAGCCAGCTCCAGGATATGGTGGAAGGTGAGGAATATGAGGTAATAGTTAAACAGCTAGAAAAATCCCTTCAAAAAAAAGTGGATGAGGTATTTTCGTATGTAAATCCAACACCTTTAGCAGCAGGTTCCATTGCACAGGTCCATGAGGCAGTTTTAAAAAAAGAAAATATAAAGGTGGCAATAAAAATCCAGCGTCCCAATATTGAACATATAATCAAAACAGACCTGAAAATTTTAGAGGATATAGCAAATGTAATTCACGGGAAAATAGAATTCTTAAAGGTATATAGTCTGCCAGAAATAGTTCAGGAAATCAAAAAGATGATCTTAAATGAACTTGATTTTAAAAGGGAGGTTCGAAACATAAAGATAGCCACCTATAATTTTAAAGATGACAAGAGATTCTATCTTCCAAAGGTATTTGATGAATACTCTACTAAAGATATCATAGTAATGGAAAAGTTAGAAGGTCTTAGTCTTAAAAATTCTATCCCTAAAATGGATTATGATACAAGAAAAAAAATAGCGCATCATTTGCTGGATATTTTTATCAAACAAATCTTTGAACATGGATTTTTCCATGCAGATCCCCATCCTGGAAATATTTTTATCCTACAAGACAACAGGATTTCTCTCCTTGATTGGGGAATGACAGGAAGAATTTCTAACTTAATCAAATTTAAGCTTATTGATTTAGTTGAAGGAGTTGTAAAAAAGGATATAGATCAGGTCATGGATGTAATTTTATTTTTAACTTATCAACCACCATCTTATGATTTAATAAGCTTATCTCTTGAAGTCCATGATATTATTGATGAATACTACTCGGTTCCTCTAAAAGATATAGATATGGGAAAAATGTTACTTGAAGTTACAAATATCTTACACAAATATAAGATGCGAATTAGGCCAGAGATTGCTGTTCTTGACAGGGCCTTTATTACAAGTGAAGGGTCAGGCAGATTACTTTATCCAGAGGTTGACGTAATATCTGAACTAAAACCCTATGTGAAAAAATTGGTATTAACAAAGATGGCACCTTCAAATGTGTACTCAGAATTTAGAAAGGGACTATCATCATTATCCCTTTTAAAGAACTATCCCAAAAAAATAGATAGATTATTAGATAAGCTGGATCAAAATAAATTATCAATTGGATTTGAGCACAAGAAATTGGATAATCTCATAAAAACCATGGACAGAATAACCAATAGGCTTACCCTTGGACTAATAACGGCCTCGATGATAATTGGCTCATCTATGATAATCACCACAAAAATCCCTCCCTTGATATTTGGCTATCCAGCATTGGGACTAATTGGATATGTCTTTTCTGCCCTCTTAGGGGGAGGGATAATCCTTGACATCCTTAAGAAAAAGAAATTTTAACGGAAGATTAAAGATTTATTTGAGGAATCAGTTGACTGTTTGCTCTTTCACGGATTAATAATTTATAGTCATGCTAATAAAAATAGGAGGGGATATGAAAGCAAAGTTTACAGCAATTATTGAACCAGCACCTGAGGGTGGATATTGGGCCTTCTGCCCAGAGGTGCCTGGAGCCAATGGACAAGGTGAAACAATAGAAGAGGCAAAGAATAACTTGCGAGAAGCTATTGAACTAATTTTAGAAGATCGCAGGCAAGATATTCTTTGTAGCTTACCAAAAGATGTAATACACGAAACGGTAGTGATTAGATGAAACATTAGATGAAACGGCGGGAGTTAGAGCGAAAATTAAGAATTGCTGGTTGCTATTTAAAACAAGAAGGTAAATCACATTCTCTTTGAATCAATCCTAAAACAGGAGTTATTGAAGCAGTACCAAGACATAATGAGATCAAGGAGCCATTAGCAAAAAAAATACTTAAAAATTTAAGTGCATAATCAAAAGCATAAGAAGGTACTGCACGTGACCGCTGTTTCGCTGGCGCTCCATAAGCGGCAGGTGGACCTAGCAGATAGACTGAAACAAATAAGTAAAAAGGGGTGATGGTCATGACCAGAGAAGAGGCAGTAAAAATCCTACACGAGTACATCCTTGAAAAGTCCTTGATTTTTCATTCACTTGAAACAGAGGCAGTGATGAGAAAACTTGCAAAACACCTTTCAGAAGATGAAGATATGTGGGGTGTGGTGGGTCTTTTGCACGATATTGACTATGAACAAACAAAGGATCATTCTGAAAAACACGGCATTGTTGCCACTAAAGAAATATTAAAAGACAAACTTCCAGAACATGCATTGTACGCAATAACAGCCCATAGCTATGAAAACACAGGTATTCAGCCCAAGTCAAAACTGGACTTTGCCTTAAGATGCTCAGAAACTGTAACTGGACTAATCAGGGCAAATGCCTTGGTTAGACCTACAAAAATGCAGGGCATGAAGGTAAAAAGCGTGAAAAAAAAGATGAAGGACAAAAGCTTTGCAGCAAATGTATCCAGGGAAAGGATAAAGGAATGTGAAAAAATAGGCCTTGATTTAAATGAATTTTTACA
>NZ_JBMYBT010000088.1:0-11987 GCF_053993635.1 Desulfothermus sp.
CATTACAAATGGTAGAACATCACAACCTCGAATTTAAAGATAAAGAATTATATAAAGAAGTAGAATTTTTTTAAGTTATGAGGATAGTAATAGTAGGTGCAGGAGAAGTTGGAAGATATGTGGCTTCCAGGCTTATTTATCAAAATAAAGAGGTGGTCGTAATTGATAAAAATCAATCTTTATTAGAAAAACTACGAGACAAATTAGACTTAGAAACCATCCATGGTTCAGGGAGTAGTCCAAAGGTTTTAGAAAAAGCTGGTATAAAAGATGCTGAAACCTTGCTTGCAGTTACAGATAGCGATGAGATCAATCTCATAGCCTGCACTTTTTCAAACATACTTTCTCCTAAAATCACAAAAATAGCAAGAATAAGAAATCCCGACTATCTTGCATATAAAGATGTCTTGGCTAAAGAGATTTTACATATAGATTTTATTGTAAACCCAGAGAAAGAAGTAGTGTCTTCTATTGAAAAGATGATAGGACTTCCTGGTGTAAGTGAGATCAATGAGTTTAAAGACATAGGACTCTATTTGGTAGGGCTTTGGATAAAGCCAAATTCTTCTGTGATTGGTAAGAGTTTAGCTGAAATAAAAGCTCAAATGGATGTAAAAGACTTTATAGTAGCCTCTATATCTCGAGAAAAAGAGCTGGTTATACCTTCAGGAGCAGACAAAATAGCTGAAGGAGACTTGATTCACATAGCTGTATCCAAAAAGGAACTGTCAAAGGTATTGTTTTTTTTTGGAATTGATCCAAAACTTCAACACAATATCCTGATCATAGGAGGAGGAAATATAGGATATAAACTTGCTCAAAGGTTGGAGAAAAACAGGGGAGTTCAGTTAAGACTTTTAGAGTCCAATCCAAAAAGGTGTGAATTTTTAGCGGAAAATTTGAATAATACCACAGTCCTTTTGGGAGATGGCACAGATGAAAATATATTAAAAGAAGAAAATGCAGGAGTTATGGATGTGGTGATATCTGTTACTGGAGATGAAGAAAATAACATATTGTGTTCTCTTTTATCCAAAAGTTTAGGAGCAAAGCAGACTATTACTAGAGTAAAAAAATTGGCATACATGCCTATTATGCAGAAGATTGGTTTAGAAAATATTGTAAATCCCAGGATTTCAGCAGCAAATACTATTTTAAAATACATGAGAAAGTGGGTGATATCCAGTTTCTCTATAAAAGAAGATGCAGAGGCATTAGAGATTTATGTTGCAAAAGATTCTTTCTTCTCAAACAAAAGAGTAAAAGAGTTAAATCTTCCTAAAGGGAGTTTAATCCTTTCCCTTACTAGAAAAGATCAAGTCATAATCCCATCTGGTGAAGATAAAATTTTTCCAGAGGACAAACTCATCCTGTTCACAAAAGAATCAAATATTCCAAAATTTGAAAAACTCTTGGCTAAAAAGTAGGTTATGCAATATAATATAATTGCCTTAGTAATTGGATTTATTCTAATAATTATTGGTCTTTGCATGATCATACCCCTTGGCTTTTCTTTCTATTATCACGAAAGTGTTTCTCATCATTTAGGGGCATCAAGTATTATCTGTATAAGTTTTGGTTTCGTTCTACTTTTGATCTATAAAATTACTCAAAAGAAGAGATATGGCGATATATCTTATAAAGAAGGAATGGCTATTGTAACACTTGCTTGGATATTTGCTTCTTTATTTGGAGCCTTACCCTTTTATATTAGCGGTTATATACCAAGTTATATTGACTCTTTTTTTGAAACCATGTCTGGCTTCACCACGACCGGTGCTTCTATTTTAACAGATATAGAAGCATTGCCTAAGGGCCTTCTTTTTTGGAGAAGTTTTACACATTTTTTAGGTGGAATGGGTATAATTGTTCTCTCATTAGCTATCTTACCTTTTTTCAATATTGCGGGAATGCAGTTATATAAGGCTGAGGTTCCTGGTCCAACTCCTGATAAACTTAGACCTCGCTTAAAAGATACAGCTATAATCCTATGGAAGGTTTATTTATTATTAACAGCAATAGAAACCATCTTGTTGATGTTAGGTGGAATGGATTTATTTGAAGCCCTATGTCACTCCTTTGGCACTATGGCTACAGGTGGATTTTCTACTAAAAATCAATCTATTGGATATTACTCATCTTTTAATCAGATAGTGATAATTATATTCATGTACCTTGCTGGCATTAATTTTTCTCATCACTACAAGCTGTTACAGAAAGATTTTAAAAGTTATTTTAAAGATCCTGAGTTTTTTCTATATACAGGTGTGATTTTTTTCATGGTGTTATTAATAACTCCCCTGGCTTGGTACTCCACCCATGAAAAATTTTTTGAAGCTCTTCTCCACAGCTCATTTCAGACTATATCAATATTAACTACAACAGGTTATGCCACCTTTGACTACGAAAAATGGCATTATCTAGCACAGGCCCTTCTTTTTTTGGCTATGTTTATAGGAGGATGTGCAGGCTCTACTGGGGGAGGAATAAAATGCATAAGAATTCTACTTCTATTCAAGATAGCCGCAAAAGAGTTTAAAAGACTTATCCATCCAAGAGCTGTGGTTATGGTAAAGCTTGGAACAAAAAAAATACCCCAAGAAATATGCAATGCCATCTGTGTGTTTTTCTTTTTATATTTTCTTGTTTTTTTTGCATCAATAGTTTTTCTATCCTGTCTTAACGTAGATCTTTTGACTTCTATTTCTGCAACTGTAGCATGTTTAAGTAATATAGGTCCTGGTTTTGGCTATGTAGGGCCTACAGAAAATTATAGTCAGATACCAAAGTTGGGAAAGATTATACTGTCTTTTTGTATGGTGGCAGGAAGGCTAGAAATATACCCTGTTTTAATTTTCTTATATCCTGAATTTTGGAGAAAATAAGAAAATACATTGTTCTTTAAGGCATAATATTATAGTAACTTATAGTAGCGCAACAAAATATATGTAAAAAAATGATAAAAATAAATACAACTAATACTATCCTATATTGTAAAAAATGGAATGAATCTGTTGATTTTTACAAGACACAACTAAAATTAGCGGTAACAACTAATCACAACTGGTTTGTGGAGTTTAAATTAAATGAAGCATCTCGTCTGAGCATTGCAGATGAAGCCAAAGCAACAATTGACAGTAATGAGGGTAAGGGTATTACTATTTCGCTGCAAGTAGATGATATTGAATCCATATATTGGGATTTAAAAAAGCAAGGCCTTAAGCCAACACCATTAAAAAATCATGCATGGGGGGCTAAAGTTTTTTATATTTACGATCCAGAAGGCAATAGGATTGAATTCTGGTCCCAAAATTTAAAGACATAAATAAACCTACGGTAAACCCCTAGACGTAAAAAATTATCAATTATTTTGTTTCAGTAGTGAGATATCCTGTTTGCCACAAAAGTCTAAATAAACCTGCTGTTTCTGAAGAGGAAATTATATTTTAGATGTGTTATAAAGTTTAACTCATTGAATATCCATGTACACAAGTTCCCATCCAAAATATATCAATATCAATATAACCTTGCCAATTTTTTTATTTTTTTGTCCAGTATGTTATCATCTCATCTTTTTCACTTTCTTTTAATTGTAGCGCTGCTGGTCTTTTCAAATTTTTTGGGGTCTTTAATGGAGGAATTCTACAATATTTATTATCAATGATAATATTGTATTTTTCAGGGAATTATTTTTAGCCCAAGTTGATAAACCTGGGCTAAATACAGGGGAATTTTTATATTATTTTTTCAGCCCTTCATTCATAAAATTTAAGACCTTGGCCATTAAATCAAACTGCGGTACACCAATATAATCCCATCTAAGTCTACTTCTATCTATTCCAAAATCTGCTAAAGTGTCTTGCAAAATTTTTATCCTCTTATCAGCGGTATAATTTCCCCAGAGATGATGACAATTATCTGGTGGACAGCCAGCAACTAAAACTCCATCTGCCATATCTGAAAATAATACTTCGCATATAACCTCTGGACTTATGGAGCCTGAGCATCTTATTCTAATTGTCCTGAAATTTTCAGTAACTTTTAACCCCTTAACACCCATTAGATCTGCTGATCCATAGGAGCACCAGTAACATAAAAATGCAAGCAGCCTGGGCTCTCCTTCAGGATGATTTTCAAATGCCCTTTTTGCCATATTTAATATTTGTGCTTCTTCAAGATTTAAAAGCACAATTGCCTTTGATGGACATGTTGAATAACAAAGTCCACACCCTTTACAAAAGTTAGGATCTATCTTGATCTCTATATGTTCTAGCTCTTGTTCTTCTGTATTTGAAGGGTCTAAAAATATAGTCCTTTGTGTATCCTTATCCCTTGCAGATATGGCTCCATGTGGGCATATTGGAATGCACAATCCACACTTTGAACATTTATCCAGATCTGTATAGGATATATATTTGCTGTGTTTTCCTTTTAATGATTCATATGCCCTTATTGCTGCAAGGTGAGCTGATTCAATGCTTTCTTGGACGTCTTTAAATCCCTTAGCTGCGCCTGCTAAGAAAACTCTCTCAACATAGCTATTTATGGGTCTAACCACCTTGGGTTGAAATTCTATTGGATAGCCAAATTGGTCAAGTTGTAAACCAAGCATTTTTGCAGTTTGAAGGGGTGCGGGAATCAGAGGTTCTGCCAAGACAACCAACTGTGTCTCAAACTCTCCCTGGTCTGTATAGATGGTCAGCCACTCATCATCGCCTTCTATTTTTTCCACTTTTGCTTTAATAAACTCAACTCCAGCTTCTTCAGACCTATTTTTTAAAATAGCGCCCATCCTCCCTGAGGTTCTGAGGTTTGTGTAAAGTACTGTGGTTTCTGTACCAGTAAAATATTTTGACATTCTAAATGCATGTTTGGCCACTATATCACAGCAAAGTCTTGAGCAATAACCAACTTCATCCCTTTGACACATAACAAAAGTAACGCTCATGGGAGGCTTACCATAAAACCTATTTCCTATCATCCTTTCAAATTCCATGAGGCTCACAACATTGGGTTTATGGTAAGATAGGTGGGAAAACTCCTTCATATCCCTGGTTTCAAATCCAGTTGCAAATATAACAGCACCAAATTCCTTTTTTAGTGTCTGAGATTTTGCATTCAGATCAATGGCATCTGTAGGACATACATTTACACATTCTCCACATTTTGTACAAATGGTATCATCTAAAAAATATTTATCTGGAACACCTAAATCATATTCTTTGTCTATTGCCTTCTTTTTTGTTTGGCCAAAATCAAATGGATTTTTGACCTCTACAGGGCACACTTGAGCGCACTTTCCACACGATATACACTTTATAGGATCAACATACAGAGGATAACGTGCTATTTCTGTATAAAAATTCCCATTTTTCTTTTCAATCCATGATATTTTTGAAGAGGTTAAAATGGAAACCTTATCTTCTAATAACAGGTCCCTACTTATTACCGGTATAACACAACCATTATAGCAAAATGAAGGAGAGCCTTCGCTCTGCCAGAGAAAAGATACCTGAGCTGCGTGCCCTCCTATATATGGTTTTTCTTCAACTATGGTTGCGTGTACCCCAAGTTTTGAAAGGGCCTGGGCAGCACTTATGCCTGCAACTCCTCCCCCAATTACAAGGACTTCCTGATTTAAGTCCTTGACCTCATAAGATGGGACGTTGAGTTTTAATTTTTCATAGGACATGGTGATCAGATCCATGGCCTTTTTAGTTGTCAGGTCTTTATTTTCATGTATCCAGGCGCATTGCTCCCTTATATTGGCAACTTCATACATGCCCACATCAAAACCATTTTTTATAAGGTGTTTTTCAATCTTATCTTCATTAAGCTTTAAAGAAGATCTTTCAGAACAGCATGCAAATAATATCCTTTCAACCTTTCCATGCAATTCATTTAATATGTCATCTATATTTTCACATAAAAAATCCACTTTTTTTATTTCAGTTATTCTGGGAAGATTTTGGGCGCCGTTAATTAGATATTCAAAATCTATTTTCTCTTCCAATGTTGTTCCACAAGTGCACAGGATTAGCGCAATTTTGTCCTGCATTTTATTTCCTCCTTGGGTAATAAAGATTTTAGGCCAATTACAGATTTTATCCTCTCAATTATGTGAGGGACATTCTCTTTTAATTTCCTATTTATTCCTCTTTTAAAACTATTAATTTTACCTGTCTGAATCAAAAGTAAATAAATATTTTTTGGCATATTACTGTTAAATACCTCATAGCCAACTTTAATTACCTGGTATAGATTGAGTCCATGAGAATTATGTAAATACTCACTTCCTTTAATATCGCTGTATGTAAGCAAAGCTATATCTCCTAATTGTAATCCAATATCAGCTGCATCTACTATTATTACTTTGTCATATCCAATTATTTTATCCAGAATTTCAAAGGAAATATAGTATAAAACTTCAGTATCTATATTTAATCCCTTTTTTTTGATTTCGTTTGCAACTAAAAGTCCAATTGCATCATCTCCCATATTTGGGTTTCCAATGCCAATTAATAGGGTTTTGAATCTATCCTTCATTTTAAAAATTCTTTATTTTTCTTATTTGTTCACCATCTTTGTCATATACGGTTACTTCTATAGGAGTAGATCCCATTTTTACCTGATGAGTAGCACATGCAAGACAGAGATCATATGGTCTAAAAGCCATTTCTACGTAATTTAAAATTCCATCATCAACTTTACCTCTTTTAATAAAATGTTTTGCAGCCTTTTTTATTGCAAGATTTATAGGCCCATTGTTATGGGTTGTTGCAACTATTAAATTAATTTTTTTAACAATAGCATTTTCATCTGTTTCATAGTGGTGGATTAGCGTCCCCCTTGGTGCCTCTACAATTCCATATCCTATTCCTTTTACTTCTGTGCTTTGATTTATGATATCTTTGGACGTAATATCTGGCTCGTTTATAAGGAGTTTTATTTTTTCTGCTGCATTTAAGAGTTCAATTGCCCTTGCCCAGTGGTAAGCCTGGATATAATGGATTGGATGTTCTTTAAAAAAGGATTTGAATTCCATAAACTCTTCATTGGCAATAGGGGTATCCATTCCTTCAGCAACATTAAATCTGGCAAGTGGTCCAACACAGTACAAATTGGTATTATCTCCTTCCTTTATCCCTTGCCACTTCCCCAATTTTTTGTTGTATGGAAATTTTAGATAACTCCATGGAAGCACCCGCTCTGAAATAAAATCAAGATATTTGGGTCCATAGAACTCACCAACTACATCTCCATTTGGGGAAATTACCAGCTGGGTACCGTCATAATATTCCACCTGATTTTTTTTGTTTACCGTTCCCATGTAACCAACTTTCACATGATACACATCACTGGTTATAAGTTTTAAATAATCAGGATTTTTTAAAACCATATCTTTAAATATTTTAATGGTCATCTTTCCAAATTCAATTAATTCATCTGCCCATTTGTCTATTTTGTCCCTTTCCTCTTCAGATATGGACTTTGACCATCCTCCAGGCAGGGAAGCAACCGGGTGATTTGGCTTACCTCCCAACATCTCAAATATCTTAACTGCCAGAGACCTTTTTTTAAGTACATCCTTAACTGTTTCTTTTCCCACCTTTTGAATTAGTCCAACAATATTTCTGATTTTTGGGTCAGATTCAGGGCCAACAATATAATCTGGAAGCCCCAGTGCATACAATACAAGGGCATGGTCTTCTATGTAATGGGAACAAAAGTATATTTCCCTTATTTTTCTAGCAACTTCAGTTGGTTTTACACCATATACTTCATCAACTGCCTTCATTGATGCAGTAAAGTGTACGCCTCTACACACGCCACAGATAGTGGATACTGTTCTTGGTAGTTCTTCGACAGGCATTCCCTGGAGAAATTTTTCATATCCCCTCAGCTCCACAACCTGAAAAAATGCATCTTTAACATCACCTTTATCATCAAGAAATATAGCGATCTTTCCATGACCTTCCAGTCTAGTTATTGGATTTATTTCTATTTTTTTCACTTTAATTACCTCCAGATAAGGTATTTATTTTTTTTCACTGGTTCTATCCATCATGCTTTTTGCAAAGCTGTATCTATAAAAGAGCTTTTTTAAGTCATTGTATTTCTTTTTTAAGTCCCCGGCCATTTCAGGAGTTTTTAGCATGGATCCAATAGCTGAAATGGCCTTTGCTCCAAAGTCTTTGATTCCTGGGATTGGCCCACCACATCCCCTGCACGGCATGTTAACTTTAGTACAAAGTGCATTGCAATCTCCTTGAGTCATAGGGCCCAGACACAAATATCCCTGTTCTAATAGACATCGATCTGGGTCTGGTAGATCTGTTGTCCTTTTTATGGTTTCTATTTTTTGCCTGTGCATGGATACTGTACCAGGATTTTTAGGACAAAAATCGCAAACTGATTTTCCAGAGGTTATCCAAGACCCTTTTTCAGGTAATTCATTTTTGACTATTTTTTCAACTATCTTGGCAATGAAATCATGGTGGGGCGGACAACCACCAACATAGTAATCAACTTCAGCAACATCATCTACACATTTTACCTTATCTAAAAATTTAGGCAGGGTTAAATCAAATTCCCCCTGTTCAAGGAAACTTACCTGAGGCAAAATTTCATCTGGGTTATCAGTAGAAGGTGTATTAAAATAAACTTCCTGAAAAATTTCTTCTTTAGTGTGCATGTTTGCCATTGAGGGTATCCCGCCTAAGGCTGCACATGCTCCAAAAGCAACCAAGGTTTTTGATTTTTTTCTTAACGTCTTTAGCATGTGTTCGTGCTCATCTAACCTCACCATGCCATCTACGAATGCCAGGTCTATTGACCCGTCTTCCATGTTTTCAAGGTCTTTGTATTTAACGTCAGCCACAGTAGGTGCCCAGAAAACAACCTCGAGTATATCCAATGCATCAACAAGCCTATCAGCGAGATCTACCATGGCAGTTTCACAGCCTGCACATCCACCACAAAGTAAAAAACCGAATTTTAATTTGTTGGACATTGCCTATGCCTCCTAATTTTTGAGAAGTTGCCTTTTTGCCTTATTTTTATTAAATCTTTATATCTATCTTCAATTGGATGCAAGTGAAATAAGCTATTATTGAATAAATGAAATATTGAGGGATGATTTTTTTCATGATTTTTTTATGTATTGTAAAAGTATTTCAGGGGTTTGTATGGATATGGGTCATTTAAAGAATTTACTTGATAGTATACCTATTGCTATAATTGCCCATGATCTGAATAGAAGGATTTTTTATTTTAGCAGGTATGCAGAAGAAATAACAGGATATTCTAAAGAAGAGGTGATTGGAAGGGACTGTCATTCAGTGTTCCCAGGTGGATTTTGTGGAAGTAAGTGTAGTTTTAAAAGTAAGATAGTGTTTCCAAGTTTATCCAAACTTGAATACAATATTAAATTTATTGATAAAAAGGGAAATACTAAATATCTAGAAGCCAAGGTAGTGCCTATTTATGAAGGGAAAAAAATTTACGGGGTATGTGCAGTTTTTGAAGATATTACTTCTGATATAATAATTGAAAAACAAGTTGAAAAGATAACCAATTTTCATGGGATAATAGGGAAAACAGATAAAATGCAGAGACTCTATGCTCAAATCAAAAATGTTGCCAAGATTTCAGTTCCTGTTTTAATCCTGGGAGAATCAGGAACAGGGAAGGAACTGGTTGCAAATACAATACATAAATTGAGTCCTAGAAAAGATGGTCCTTTTGTTGCTGTTAATTGCGGGGCTATCCCCGATTCTTTAATTGAAAGTGAGCTTTTTGGATATGTAAAAGGCGCCTTTACTGGCGCCACAAAGTCTAAAAAGGGGCGTTTTGAGCTAGCTCACAGGGGTACGCTGTTTTTGGATGAAATTGGAGATGTGAGTCCTGCAATGCAGGTTAAACTGCTCAGGGCAATACAGACATTGACCTTTGAAAGACTTGGAGATAACAAAAAAATAAGGGTTGATATCAGAATTATATCAGCAACTAACAAGGACCTCAGTGAAGAGATTGTTAAGGGCAATTTTAGAGAGGATCTTTTTTATCGTATAGCTGTAATTCCTCTTAAAATACCTCCTTTAAGGGAGAGAAAAGAGGATATTCCTCTACTTGTTGATCATTTTTTGAAAGAGTTTGCAGTAGAATTTAATATGGATATTCCTGAAATCACACACCCTGCCATGGAGATACTAAAAAGACATAATTGGCCTGGGAATATTAGAGAACTTCAAAATGTTGTCCAATATTCTTTAGTGGAATCATTTGAATCTAAGTTAGGTGTAATTGAACCTATTCATCTGCCCAAGTATCTTTTAGAAGGGCAAGTAGACCATGATATAGTCATACATAAAAAACAAAGGCCAAGGAAAAATTTAGATATAGAAAAGGTCAAGGAAGCAATAGAAAATGCTGGGGGAAATAAAGTAAAAGCAGCAAAGATGTTGGGTATATCAAGGGCTACCTTATATAGAATTTTGGCCAAACATAAACAAAAATAAGCTATAATTCCAAATCACTATATAATTAGATCTCTTAGTAAATTTAAATGAAAATAGAACGAGGTTATATATATGAAAATAAAGACCGAATACAAAAGTGTTAAGCCATATGTAACCAAAGACGGATCAATAATAAGAGAACTAATGCATCCAAATGTGCATGGGAACAAAAATCTCAGTCTAGCAGAGGCTATTGTCCCTCCAAAAGCAAATACTTTTTTGCATAAACACAATCTTTCTGAAGAAATATACTATATTCTTGAAGGAACAGGTTTAATGATTTTAGGGGATGAAAAATTTAATGTAGAAAAAGCTGATTCTGTGTGTATCCCACCTGGTACTCCACACCAGATAAAAAATACAGGAGACACTCCTTTAAAAATCCTTTGCTGCTGTTCTCCTGCATATTCCCATGATGATACAGAATTGTTGTAAATAGCATTAACTAACTTTTAAATATACTCATCAACACATTAACAATTTGTGCCTTTCCTTTAGAAGTCTTTGATGAGAATAAGATGGGTTCTATGGTTGATCCTGAAAAATCCTGCCAAAAATTTTTGATCCTGTTTTTTGCAGACATATTGGCCTTGTCTTCTTTAGTAAGTATAGGGATTACTTTAAATCCCTTGTCTGTTATATAGTTAAAGAGATTTATATCTGCTTGTTGGGGTGGGAGCCTACTGTCAATTAACAGGATAACTCCTTTTATATTCTCTACATTTTTTTTAAAGTAGTTATCAACGAGAGTTGCCCATTTTTGTCTTTCTTTTTTAGATGTTTTGGCATATCCATAACCAGGCAAATCCACTAGATATCCCTTAAATTTTTTTATAAAATAGAAATTTATAGATTTTGTTTTCCCAGGCTTTGAGCTTGTTTTTGCAAGATTTTTCTGTCCTAAAATGCAGTTAATAAAACTGGATTTACCTACATTTGATCGTCCAGCTACAGGTATTTGAGGATTCTCTATTGTTGGTATCTTGCCAATTTCATAGATTGTGTGTTTTAAGATGAATTCCATTTTTATGTTTTTAATACTTGCAATTTTAATGTGTGTTATATTAAATTCAGTGTTGGCATCACTTATTTAAATAAAAATAAATTAAAGGTCAATATTAAAGGGGGTAAGATGAGAAAACTGGTATATTTTTTGTTTATAGTTTTTTTTCTTATGGTAGGCTGTACAAAAATATTAGTTAAAAAAGAGTCTATGAAGACTCCATATAAGACATTTAAAGGAGTAGTAGATGTTGACATAATAATGGAAAAACAGAACAAAAGTAAATTTGAAATCACAAAAGAGATAGCTTTAATGGCCCAGAAACAAGGAGTCATGGAAGTAGGAAGGAAATGGTTAAATCAAAGTACAATGTTTAAGGTTGGAGAATCTAAAAAACAAATAAGTGGAAAAACTGTTGTTTTAAATTCTATTGATACAAATTTTAATCCCGTTTATGATGATGT
>NZ_JBMYBT010000089.1:0-4576 GCF_053993635.1 Desulfothermus sp.
CAGGCCTGGGAACTTGCAGAACTTACCTCTGAGGCCAAGAGGCAAATTGGTCTTTTAATAGATAGAAAGGGTCTTGTTCTAAAAGTTATACTTGGAGATAATGAAAAGATAGTTATTCCTCAGTTGGGTAGGATAAGGGTTAAAAGTGGCAGGCTAAAAGGGATAAGACTCTTACACACCCACAGGGGCAAGACCCCTTTAACTCAAGATGACTTAATGGATCTTATTTTTTTAAGGTTAGATAACATTGGAGTTTTAATGGTGGGAGAAGAGGGTAATCCTGAGAAATTTCAGTGGGCCCATATTCTCCCTTCTAACAAAAAAAACAGGCCGTATTATATATCAGAGATCCTTCCTTGGGACACTGACAAAATAAATCTCAAAGGGACAATACAGGCAATTGAAGAAGAACTTACAAGGAATATAGAGAAGGGAGTCTTATCAAAAAATAAAGAAAGGGCTCTATTAGTTAGTGTGGATACTACATCTAAAGAAATCCAGGAAAAATCTTTAAAAGAATTGTCTGAACTCGCAAAAACAGCTGGAGTTGAGGTATGTGGAAAGCTTATCCAGAGGGTCAAATCTGTTAACCCACAATTTATACTTGGAAAGGGAAAACTGGCGGAACTGGAGGTTTTATGTCTTCAGACAGACGCCAATATTTTAATCTTTGACAAAGAACTGACTCCGTCACAGATTAATAATCTTGCAAAGATAACAGAAAGAAAAATAATTGACAGGACACAACTCATACTGGACATCTTTGCCCAGCATGCCAAGAGTAAAGCAGGGAAATTCCAGGTGGAGTTGGCTCAACTAGAGTATACTTTACCAAGATTAGTGGGAAAAAATAGGGCTATGAGCAGACTTACTGGAGGAATTGGTGGCAGAGGACCAGGAGAGACTAAACTTGAGATGGACAGAAGAAGGATTAGAGAGAGAAGGACAAAATTAAAAAAAGAATTGGAGAAGGTAAAGGCCCAACGGGCACATAAAAGGCTCAGGAGACAAAAGGCTGGATTACCTGTAGTCTCTTTAGTAGGGTACACAAATGTTGGAAAATCCACATTATTAAATGTACTTACAAGAAGTGACATTTACACTGCTAATAAGCTATTCGCCACGTTGGATCCAACATCTAGAAGAATTCGCTTCCCTAATGAAAAGGAAGTTATAATAACAGACACAGTTGGATTTGTTAAATACATGCCTCAAAAACTCAAAGACGCCTTCATGGCTACCTTAGAAGAATTGAACATAGCAGATATAATTCTACATGTGGCTGATGCATCACACGAAAATATAGAAGAACAAATCTCAGCTGTACGAGAGATATTAACTGAAATGAAACTTATGGATATTCCAGAGATCTTGGTTTTAAATAAAATAGATCAAATTAGCCAGGAAGAGAAAATAAGATTAACACATATGTTCCCGGAAGGTATTTTAATCTCCGCACTTACCAGAGAAAATCTGGATATCTTGGTTGATAGAATTTCCAGAACATTGCCAACAAAAAAAATTTTATAGAAAATAAATCAAAATATTAACAAAAAAAGCATCATATTATTGACATGAATAAGATAAATCCTTTAATATCAAAAATAAAGTCACATGAAGAATTCCTCATTATAAAAAATAGCACTTTAAAAAATAAACGAATAGTATTTACCAATGGATGCTTTGACATATTGCATAGGGGGCACATAGAATATCTACAACAGGCAAAAACACTGGGTGATATATTAGTAGTTGGCTTAAATAGCGATAGTTCCGTAAAAATGCTAAAAGGAGAAAATAGACCTATTAACAATGAAATAGACAGGGCAATTTGTCTAGCAGCTCTGGAAGCTGTAGATTACGTAATCATATTTAATGAAGAGACACCATATAATCTAATAAAAAACATACGTCCTCAAGTATTAATAAAAGGCGGAGACTGGAGGGAAGAGGAAATTGTGGGATACGATATAGTCACAAGCTATGGAGGAAGAGTAATAAGTTCCAATTTTTTGTCCAATTATTCCACAAGTAAAATTATCCAGAGAATAATTAATAGATATTGTAAAGATAAAACTTAACCATACTGGAGGTTATAATGGAAAAAAAAGAAATTAAAAAGATATTATGTGCAGTGGATTTTGCTGAATATTCAAAAGAGTTGGTTAGGTATGCCTATACATTACAGGAGGCCTTTGACGCTGATTTACATATTATATATGTTGCTCCTACTCTATCACAATATGTGGGTTTTCAGATATCACCAAGTTCAATTGAAAATTTTGTAGGGGAAATTATCCAGGGTGCAGAGGAGACCATGGAAAAATTTATTAAAGAAAATTTTCCTGATAATCCAAAGGTTTTTGGAAAGGTAATAACTGGTTATGCAGCAGAAGAAATAATTAACTACTCAAAAGAAAATAATATAGATCTAATTGTAATGGGAACACACGGCAGAAAAGGTATAGATAGAATTCTCTTTGGTTCTGTAGCTGAAAAAGTGGTAAAAGGATCTAGTGTGCCAGTATTAACTATTAGACCCAAAAAACAAATTAGTTAGGGGCAAATTTCATGGGCCTTTTGCAATTATCCAAAAAAAAAGCAGGGATTGGCCTGGATCTCGGAAACAAATGGATAAAAACAGTTAGACTGACAAAAAATGGGAAAAAATTAGAACTTAATAAATTAGGCAGGACTTATCTAAAAAGAGAAGAGATTGAAGACAAAAAAAAATTAAGAGAAAAAATAAAAATACTTTTAAATTCCTTATCAATCAAGGACAGAGAAGTGAGTCTGTCATTAGCAGGCCATTCTGTAATTATTAAAAGACTCAAATTGCCCAAATCAGAAGGAAAAGCTGAAAAACTAGAAGATACAATAAAAAAGCATACAAAAGAGCATATCCCTTTTGATATAGAAAATGTATATATGGACTACTTTATCATAGATAATCCAGAAGGGGACTCAAAAAATATCGAATACTTTTTAGTTGCAAGTAAAAAAAATGTAGTAAATGAATTAAAAGATTTCATAGAAGGGGCAAATTTCAAGATCGAAGGAATAGATGTAGAAGGGTTTGCCTTATGCAATTGTTTTGAATACAATTATCCTGATTACATTTCTGATACCACATATCTACTGGATATTGGGGGCGTAAACACAATATTTTGTGTTTATTCAAATGGAATGCCTCTGCTTATAAGGGATATAAGTCTGGGGGGTGATCAGCTAACAGATATAGTAAAACAGGTGCTGAATAAAAATTTTTCTGAATGTGAAAAAATAAAAATAAATGGATTTAGTTCCGTTGCCCCAAAAGACAAAATTTTAATTAATCAAAAAATGGAGGATTTATATCTAACCTGGATCGATGAAATTCAGAAAATATTATATTTTTATACTTCAAACAACCCAGAAAATAAAGAGGTTGAAAATATTTATCTATCTGGCGGAGGATCTTTATCACCTAAATTAAAAGAAGTAATGGAAGAGCACCTGGAAAAAAATATTGATTTCTTAAATCCATTTAGAAAAATAGATATACCTATTTCCAATTTCGATCTTGAATACATTAAATCTGTTAGGCCACAATTTGCCATTGCTACTGGCCTGGCACTGAGAAATTTTATATAAAAAATATAAGGTAGAATGTAGATGATAAAAATTAATTTATATCCTTATAAAAAGACAAAAAGAGGTTTATCTATTGAGCTTGAGCTAGGAATATATGTTTTAACTTTGTTAGTTATATCCATATTATTATTTTTTGTCAATACAAAAATCAATAACCACATTAATCATTTAGCAAATATAAAATCTCAAAAGCAAAATTTAAATAGATTATTAATCAAAAAAGTTAAAATTGTAAATAATTACAAAAAGCAACTAAAAGAATTAAATTATAAAATAAAAGTAATAAAAGAAATAAGAAAAAGTCAGAATATGCCTGTTATATATCTAAGTGAATTGGTTACAAATTTTATTAAAGAAAAATTATGGTTTACCAATTTAAAGTTATCTTCCAATAAGAATATAGACCTTTCAGGAGTCGCCTTGGATAACCATATATTAGCTCAGTACATAAAAAAGTTGAGACACTCAAAGTACACAAAAGAAGTATATTTAAAACAATCTGCAAAGAGAAAAATAATGGGTTATAGTTTGGTATCATTTAGTTTTAAACTGGTAACAAAAAAAATCATGGATGAAAAAACACAATGAAAACAAACGAGCTAATTGAAAAGATAGAAAAATATCCAAGAAAATACAGAATAATTGCGTTTCTTGTGGTAATTTTGCTAGTGACAACAGGCTATTGGTATTTTATTTTTAAACCCAAAAGTGAACAGATAAAATTATTGGAAAAAGACATTGAAAATCTAAATCGACAAATAGCATTAAATCGAAAAAAAGCAGCTCAAATAAAAAAACTTGAAGTCAAAATCAAAGATAAACGAAAAATTTTTTATTATGCAAAGAAACTCCTTCCAGATTCAACAGTAGAAATAGAAAACCTATTGGCAAACATAGAGACCTTGGGAAATGATGTTGGAGTGGAATTTCTGTTGTTTAAGCC
>NZ_JBMYBT010000090.1:0-7016 GCF_053993635.1 Desulfothermus sp.
GGGGTTTTAGAACGGCTTGCAAACAGTAAAAAAATAGCACACAAGGCATTAAATACCTTTATAAAAGTTACTCCATCTAGGATGCAAGAACTTAAACTAGAGTTTCTGAAAAATAATGCACAAAGGGTAAAAGAAATAGCCCATACTATGAAAGGATCTTCAGCCACTGTTGGTGCTGAAAGATTAAGGGCTTTATTGCAACAAATAGAAAAGGCTGCAGCCTCTAATAATTGGAAAGTCTTAAGAAAATTAATTGATGATTTATATAACGAATATGATTTATTTGAAAAAGAAATACAAAAAGGAGGTTTTTTAGATGAAAAAGATAGTAAAGACAAATAAGGCTCCAAAGGCAATAGGTCCATATTCTCAGGGTATAATTGCTGGAAATTTTATGTTTATATCAGGGCAGATTGCTATAGATCCAGATACAAATGAGATGGTTACAGGCACCATTGAAGAAGAGACAGAACAGGTACTAAAAAACATAGGGGCTATTTTAAATGAGGCTGGTTTAACTTATGAGAATGTGGTCAAGACTACTGTCTATTTGACTGATCTAATTGATTTTGTGAAAATGAACGAGGTCTATGCCAGATTTTTTAAGACCAACCCTCCTGCAAGGGCCGCCATTCAAGTATCAAAATTGCCAAAAGGTGCAAAAATTGAGATTGAGGCAATTGCCTGTTTTGAGTAGTCTTGACATTTTTGACTTTGTATAAATCTTAGTATAGAGGATTTAATCTTTAAAAGGGAGGGTGGGACATGATATTGTTTGAATTTATTTGTGAAGATTGTAAGAAGGAATTTGAAGAGCTTGTAAAATTTGGGGATGATAAGGTAAAATGTCCCTATTGTGGGTCATTTAATGTGAAAAAACTCTTATCAGCAGTAAATGTCAAAGGGGTTGAACAAGGACCAGTTGCAAGTGCAAACAGTTGTTCATCTGTTGGTGGATTTTCCTGAGCTTCATAAAAAATTGCCCAGGTAAGGGCATAAGGTGCAGGTTATGAGAAATATTTTAGACCTATCATCCAGTGAAATAGAAGAATATTTAAGAGAAATAGGAGAACCTAAATTTCGAAAATCCCAGATATGGAACTGGCTGTATGTACGAGGAGTTTTTGATTTTCATAAAATGAGTAATCTTCCCAAGGGATTTCGTTTTAGATTATCTGAGGACTTTAAAATAGAGTTGCCAAAGGTAAGTGCAGTAAAGACAGCACAAGACGGCACAATTAAATTAGGGCTTAGTTTACAAGACAAAAATATAATAGAAACAGTATTAATACCAGAGAGGACCCATTATACCCAGTGCCTGTCATCCCAGGTTGGATGTGCCCTTGGGTGTACATTTTGTAGTACAGGACAAATGGGATTTATCAGAAATCTCACCCAGGGGGAAATTTTGGGACAAATACTTGTAGCAAGGGCATTTTTAAAGGAAATTAAGGCAAAATTAAAGATACGAAATCTCGTATTCATGGGCATGGGAGAGCCTTTACTTAATTGGGATAACGTAAAAAATAGTCTTTATATTTTAAGGGATAAACAGGGGTTTGATTTTTCATATAGACATACAACTATCTCCACAGTAGGCATACCTAGGCCCCTTAAGGAATTTGCGAAAGAAGATTTAGGTTCAATAGCCGTCTCCCTACATGCTCCGAATCAAAGTCTAAGGGAACAAATTATGCCCAGGGCGGCGAAAATAATGGAACTGGACGAATTAATAGAGCTCCTTAAGTCTATTCCTCTTAGAAACAGACAAAGAATTACCATTGAGTATATCTTGATTGGTGGTGTAAATGATTCTTTGGAGCATGCCAGAGAGTTAAATAAAATTTTATCCCACATAAAATGCAAGATTAATCTCATCCGTTTTAATCCAGGGCCTGGTATAGGCTATGCTCCTCCTGAAGAAGAAAAAGTCATTGCCTTTGAAGACTATCTCAGGTCCAAGGGACAGATTGTTACCTTGCGAAAAAGTAAAGGACAGGATATAAGTGCTGCATGTGGACAACTAAGGGCAGAGGTGAGTAATTGAGGATCTTGGAGAACAAGTAGATAAGGTAATGGATAGAGCGTTTTGGGATTTAATAAAAAAGAAGGCAAATGAAAAAATATTATTTTCACCTCATGCAGTGAGACAGATGAACAGACCAGAGAGGATGATAACAGTAGAAGAAATACAGAAAGTTATTTTTGAAGGGGAAATTATTGAAGATTACCCTGGAGACAGAAGAGGACATAGTTGTCTTATTTTGGGTCTTGGAAATAGAGGCAGGCCTATACACGTGGTTTGTGCTCCAAAGGACGAATATCTTGCAATAATAACCGCTTATGTTCCTAATGAGGAGGAGTGGGAAAAAGATTTTAAAACAAGGAAGAAAAAATGAAGTGTATATATTGTCAAGGAGAGATGAAAAAAAGTACTGCTCCATTTCATATAGACAGAAAAGGGATCCATATAAGTTTTGATAATCTTCCGGCATGGGTATGTACACAGTGTGGCGAGTCATATTTTGAAGAACGAGAAGTGGCTTATATTCAGGAGTTAATAAAATCTATTGAGAGTCAAATGGAGAAAATTTTTAAAATAACCCAGACAACTGAAAGCGTATGTTAATTACTAAAGCAGGGGTATTTTTACATGAAACCAAATTTTGATAAAGGTGGAGGATTGGTTCCTGTTATAGTGCAGGATTATAAAACATTAGATGTGCTTATGCTTGCATATATGAATGAAGAGGCATGGGAGGCCACTTTAAAGACAAAAAAGGCACATTATTTTAGTAGGTCTAGAAACAAACTCTGGCAAAAGGGCGAAGAGTCTGGTAATGTTCAGATAATAAAGGATATAAGGATTGATTGTGATAGAGATACCATCCTTCTTTTAGTGGAACAAATTGGTTCTGCTGCGTGTCATACTGGCTATAGAAGCTGTTTTTACAGAAGGATAGTGGAAAATAATGGAGAATTGACAGAAGAGATATGTAGCGAAAAAATTTTTGATCCCAAGGAGGTATATAAGTAAATGTCTGAGGAAAAAGTCTTAAAATTGGGGATACCAAAGGGTTCACTTCAGGATGCCACTATAAATTTGTTTAGAAAATCTGGCTGGAAAATCAATTTACACCACAGAAATTACTTCCCTGAAATAGATGATCCCCACGTTACATGTACCCTTTGTAGAGCACAAGAGATGCCAATATACGTTGAAGATGGAACATTAGACGTTGGTCTTACAGGAAAAGACTGGGTTTTAGAAAATGAGGCAGATGTAGTTGTTGTTGATGAACTGGTATATTCTAAGGTAAGTAATAGACCTGCCAGATGGGTCTTGGCAGTTGCTGGAGATTCACCATACAAGAGGCCAGAAGACCTTCGGGGGAAAAAGATAGCTACTGAGCTTGAGAATTTTACAAGGAAATATTTTGAAAGTGCAGGAATTGACGTGGAAGTGGAATTTTCATGGGGGGCAACAGAGGCAAAGGTTGTGGCTGGCCTTGCTGATGCAATAGTTGAGGTCACAGAGACAGGAACAACAATTAAGGCACATGGACTAAGGATTATTGCTGAATTACTTCAGACCTGCACTCAGATTATAGCAAACAAGGCGGCATGGGAAGATGAGTGGAAAAGAAACAAAATCCTTCAAATGAAGACTCTGTTAAAAGGTGCGCTCAAGGCAGAGAGGATGGTGGGTCTTAAAATGAATGTAAGGGAAAAGGATTTAGATCAGGTGCTAAATATGCTTCCAAGTCTTACCTCTCCCACTACATCAAACCTGTATCAAAAAGGATGGTTATCTGTAGAAGTTGTGGTGGACAAGGATGAAGTAAGGGATCTGGTCCCTAAATTAATGGACATTGGTGTTGAAGGCATAATTGAATATCCCTTAAATAAGGTCATATAAAAGATGAAAAGACCGTATATAAGTTTTTTTTTGTTGTTATTTTTTTTAGCCAGTTGCGCTACAACTAATTCACCATTTATTACAAAGGATGTAAGGGCTAGATTGGATCTAGCCCAGGCATATATTTTAAAAGAACAACCACGCCTTGCGTTTATTGAATTAAAAAAAATAGAGGATAAGGCCAACAGGCTTCCATATTTTCATTTTTTAAAGGGACTTATTTATCTCCAGACAAGAGAAATAAACAAGGCTATTTCATCTCTAACTTATGCCGTTAAATTAGATCCCCAATATGGGGATGCGTGGAATAATTTAGGGCTTGCATATCTTGCTAATAAGGATGAGAAAAAGGCCATATCATGTTTTGAGAATGCCCTCTCAATAGAGACCTATAAAACCCCTGAATATGCTGCTCATAATCTTGCTTTGATATATGTAAATAAAGGGAAGTTGGATAAGGCGATTTTTTATGAAAAAAAGGCTCTTACTTTAAATTGGAGATATCTTCCTGCATATTTTTCAATTGTTAATTTATATGTAAAAAAAGGAAATATTCCCTCTGCAATATACTGGATCAAAAAAGGAATTGAAGCCTATCCTGATAACGTAAACCTCTATTATTTACTTGGGGAAAATTATCTTAGACTGGGAAACACACAAGATGCCAAGACCGCCTTTTTTAATGTCCTCAAACTTGACAAATCAAAAGAGACAAAATTTGCCAAATTGGCCAGAGATTATCTGGATATCCTCAAATAAAAAAGATTTTCCAAGGGTCTTAGGAATTAATCCGTGGATTTATGATTTTGCTGCGTACAACTTCTGGGCCCGCCCAGTTGGTCTAATCTCCTGTCTAACTATGCTTCAGTTAGTTGGGTGTGAAGTTGGTCTTTTGGACTGTTTATATATAATGTGGAGGGATGTTAAATGGCCAAGGCCAGCTAGATACGGGACAGGATCATATCCTAGAGTGGAGATTCCAAAACCTTGTGGATTAGAAAAAGTTCCCAGAAAATTTGCTAGATATGGGCTGGACTTTCATGCAGTTAAAGGGGCCCTTAAAAATATGGCTCCCCCAGATTTTGTTCTGGTGTCCACTGTAATGACCTATTGGTATCCAGGTCTAATTGCTGTTATAGAACTTCTTAGAAAGATATTTAAAAAGACAAAAATAATAGTTGGAGGCATCTATCCAACCCTATGTATGGATCATGCCAAAAAAAGTTTAGATGTTGATTTGATTATAAAAGGGCATGTTGAAAGAGATGATAACTGGAATTTGCTTATGCAGTTTATGGGACTTCCCAGATGCAAAGTTCCTTTTAGAATTTCTTCGAAATTTTATCCAGACCCGAATTTTTCAATAATTTTAGGCTCCAGGGGGTGTCCATTTTCGTGTGAATATTGTGCAAGCAAAATATTATACTCTAACTTTATGCAAAGACCCTTTGAAGATATTTATGAAGAATTTTTGTTTGATTATAATCGGGGTGTTAGGGACTTTGCATTTTATGATGATGCGCTATTATTTCATCCAGAAAAATGGTTTATTCCTTTTTTAGAAAGGGTAATTAAAAAGGGCTATAAGGTGAGATTTCATACCCCAAATGGGCTCCATATAAGATATTTAACCAAAGATATTTGTGTACTTATGAAAAGGGCAGGATTTAAGACTATTAGGCTTGGGTTGGAGACAGGAAATTTTTTATCCAGATTAGATAAAAAGCTCACAAAAGATCAGTGGGATATTGGTGTAAAAAATCTCATAGAAGCAGGATTTAATAAAGAAGATATAGGTGTTTATATACTTTTTGCACTTCCAGGACAAAGTGATGAAGAGGTCATTTCAACAATAGAATTTGCAAAATCATATGGATTTAGACCTCATCTAGCATACTATACACCAATACCTGGTTCAAAACTATTTCAAAGGGCTAGATCTTCTTCCATATATCCAATCGAAGAAGATCCAATATTTCAGAATAATGCAATCTGGCCATGCTATCCAGGTGGGTTTTCATGGGAAAAAAGGTCGTTTTTTAGGCGAATAATCCAATTTAAAAAGCAGAAATAGAGCTATTTTATACGTAATTTACCAAGCTCACCTTCATTATCATTGATGCTGATTTTAATATTGCCTGATATACTGTTTGTTGCTGGCTTATCTGGGTTAATAGGTCAGCAAAGTCAACGTCTTCAATGGCGCTTTTTCTTTCTTTTTGGTTTGTTTGAAGGTCTGATAAGATTGTTTCTGAAGTGTTTAGTCTATTTATCTTTGCTCCAATTTGTGCGTGTGTCTTAGTGACCTGAGTTAGGGCAGAGTCAATGTAATCAAGACAACTCCTTATCTTATCTTGATCATTTAATTCCAGGGCAGTTATAAGCTTTCCAACCCCAACAAAGAGGTTACTTTTTTCATCAGAGGCAAGGGCCATCTCCAGTCCACTGGAATTTTTATAAAATCCACCAAATATCTGGGTGCCAACATGGGTTACTGGTATTTTTATCCCCTGGGAGATTTCCGTGTCCATACCGGCATCCCTTGGATGGATTGTGAATTGATCTCCTGATGAAAGAGAAGTCGTCACAGAGGAAGGGGCTATTTTTAGCATTCCCCCTTGTACTGGCAGGGATTCATATCCTGAGCCTGTTGCAGTTATTTTATGTCCTGTATCCCATGTAATTCCACCATCTGTGCTGTATGAGTATTCAATCTCATCCCCTCCAGTAAATCCAGTCCCGCCAGTCCCAGTAACATTATCTATTCTTACAATGACATCTTCATGTATATCTCCCTGGGCGAATGCATATAGATCAGTGGATGATTGCTCTACTTCAATGGAACCAATTTTAAAGCTAAGTCCATTTAATTGAGGTGACGCACCTGATGAATCTAATTGAGCTAATGTAACTTTCCCTCCTGGAAGTTCCAACTCTAATTGAGGTTTGGAATTATCTGCCTGAATCCTGCCAGACCATGTAATTCCACCATCTATGCTATATTGATATTCAATGGGATTTCCATCCCCCAATGTTCCACCTGAGACTATTCTTATTACTGTTTCATTTTCAAAACTGCCGTTTTTTTCTGGAGTAA
>NZ_JBMYBT010000091.1:0-9089 GCF_053993635.1 Desulfothermus sp.
ACAAACTCTTTTGCCTCAGGAAGATATAAGCCTACTTTTGCTTCTTCAAAGGTTACTGTTACATTGGCCTTGACTGCAATAGGTGATGGAATACCCATGTAGCCATTTAGCCCAGATGGGATGTCCACAGATAAAATGTAACTAGATGGTTTTGCCCTATTTATTGCTTCCACTACCCTTTTATAATCATCTCTTAACTCACCTGAAAATCCAGTTCCTAAAAGGGCATCTATTATTATATCATAACCACATAGATTAAAATCATTCTCAGGTATCTTTTCTGTAGATATGCCCATCTTAAGTGTTAAGTTCACATGATAGGCAGCATCTTTTTTGTATGATTCAAGGTCTTTTTTATAAAAAATTTTAACATCTGCTCCAAGATTACTTAAGTGTCTTGCTACTGCAAAACCATCGCCCCCATTGTTTCCAGGACCTGCAATTATGGCAACTTTTTTGTGTTTTAGATTAGGAAAATCATCTTGTATTGCATAAACAACCTGCCAGGATGCATTTTCCATTAAAATTTCACCCAAAATCCCGACATGTTCAATTGTGATCTTATCCCATAATCCCATCTCTTTTGGGGTTGGAAGGGGGATATACATAACCTCGCCTCCTTAATTCTTTTAACCTTCTAAAACTACCATGGCACCTGCTATATTTTTTTCATGGGAGATAGAAAGGAATATCTTTTTTACTCCTAACTGGTGTGCAACATAGGAGGCCCTGGCATTTAACTCTATTTGAGGGGGAGTTGTTTGACCAGGTATTATTTCAATGTGTTGTAATGAGACTCCCTGTGAAAATCCTGTACCCAGGGCCTTAACAAATGCCTCTTTTGCAGCAAACCTGGATGCAACATATCTTACAATATCTTTGGAAGCCAGGTCTCTTTCACGCTCAGTTAAAATGCGAAAGATAAATTTATCTCCCCATCTCTCAATGGCACTGCTAATGCGTCCAACTTCAACTAAATCAAATCCAATGCCCAGGATCATCTTAATCCACAAAGGTGCTTATAATTTCAACCATATCCCTAACTGCCCTCTCCATTCCCACTAAAGCCGCCCTGGCAACTATGCTGTGTCCAATAGAATATTCACAGATCCCATGAACCTTTGAAAATGCCCATATGTTCTCATAATTAAGACCATGACCTAAGTTTACCTTGAGCTTTAGGTCCTGGGCTATTTTTATGGCCTTTAATATCTTTTTCAGCTCATTTCTAATGCTAAGATCGTCTGTTGCATCTGCAAAATGGCCTGTATGTATTTCAATGTATTCACTCCCAATCTTCTTTGCTGCCTCAATTTGTATTTCATCTGCATCTATAAACAGGGATGTCTTAATACCAGCCTCTTTTATGGGAGCTAAAAACTCTTTTAAAAAGTCGATTTTTGATGCTGCATCTAAACCACCCTCTGTAGTGAGTTCCTGCCTTTTTTCTGGCACTAAACACACCATATAGGGTCTTATATCCAGGGCTATTTTTTGCATCTCATCTGTTGCAGCCATCTCAAGGTGAAGTTTTGTCTTAATGGTTTGTTTTAGGAGTTTTACATCCCTGTCCTGGATATGACGTCTATCTTCCCTTAAATGGACAATTATTCCACTTGCTCCGGCTAATTCTGCCAAAAAAGCTGCATGAACAGGATCTGGTTCTTTTGAGAGCCTGGCCTGCCTTATTGTGGCTATATGGTCAACATTTACTGCAAGTTTTGGCATAAAAAACCCCTTTTTTTAATCTGTATTAAAAATCTTAGCCGCCTTTTCCCTTAATTTGAATTTTTGAACCTTTCCACTTGCTGTCATATCATATGATTTAACAAATGCAATATACTTTGGTATTTTATATCTTGCAAGTCTTCCTCTACAAAATTCTTTAATATCTTCCTCGGTATAGTTGTATCCTTCCTTTAAAATTATAAATGCTCCCACTTCTTCTCCATATTTTTTACTTGGAACACCAACTACCTGTACATCATAGATACCTTCCATTTGATATAAAAATTCTTCAATCTCCCTTGGATAGATGTTTTCGCCACCCCTTATTATCATGTCTTTAAGCCTGCCTGTTATACTTAAATATCCATCTTCATCCATGACTCCAAGGTCACCAGAATGTAGAAAACCTTCCTCATCTATTGCCTCTTTAGTAGCCTCTTCCATTTTATAATAGCCCTTCATCACATTATAACCCCTGCAACACACCTCGCCCTGGACCCCTGGTGAGACCTCTTTACCTGTCTTTGGATCTACTAATTTTACTTCAATTCCAGGAAGTGGTTTTCCAACAGTTTCCACTCTTTTTTCTATTGCGTCATCTGTCCTTGTCTGGGTAATAACTGGTGATGCCTCGGTTAATCCGTAACATATGGTAACTTCTTTCATATTCATCTTGTCCATGACCTGTCTCATGACCTTAACTGGACATGGGGATCCTGCCATAATCCCAGTTCTAAGGGATGAATAATCGAATCTGGAAAACATAGAATGTTCTAAAATGGCAATAAACATAGTTGGCACCCCATAAAGGGCTGTGCATTTTTCAGCCTGTATGGCACTCATTGCCATAATAGGATTGAATTCTTCTAACACAACCAGAGTAGAACCATGAGATACTGCTGCAAGCACACCTAATACACACCCAAAACAGTGAAACAAAGGCACAGGAAGGCATATCCTATCTTTATTGGTTAGTTTCATGTTCTCCCCAACCCAGAATCCATTGTTTAAGATATTGTAATGAGTCAACATAACACCCTTGGGAAAACCTGTTGTCCCTGATGTATATTGCATATTAACAACATCATGGGGGGAGAGTTCATCTTGTCTCTTTTTATATTCATCATCTGAAATAATAGTTCCCATACCAATTATCTCAGGTATGGAATAAAGACCTTTGTATTTTTCATGTCCTAAATAACATACCCTCTTTAAATTTGGAAGGACCTTGCTCTTTAAATATCCCCTTGGATGTTCCTTTAGCTCTGGTACAAGGTCATATATCATTGATAGATAATCTGAATCCCTATATCCTTCAACTAAGAAGAGATTTTCTGCTTCTGATTGAGATAACAAATATTTTAATTCAGAAGACTTGTAATGTGTATTAACTGTAAGAAGTATTGCTCCTATCTTTGCAGTGGCAAATTGTAGCGCTATCCAATAGGGCACATTGGGCGCCCAAACCGCTACTTTTTCTCCTTTTTTAATACCAATTGCCATAAGACCCTTTGCAAGTTTATCTACAAGGTTTGAAAATTCCTTATATGTTAGTCTCAAATCTCTGTCTACATAAACTACTACTTCATTGTCTGGATATTTTTCTACTGTATTATCTAATAATTGACCAAGTGTTATTTCCTGTAAATATGTACTTTCGCTCATATTCTTACTCCACTTTGAATAGGTTTTATGCTTTATGTCATGTACAATACTGCATATATCTTTGCCACTTCATCACTGGCACACACAACTTTGTGGGGAACAGCAGAGTTGTAATAAATTGAATCCCCTTGTTTAAGTAAATATTTTTTATTTCCATAAGTAACCTCGATCTCACCAGAAATAACTACTATAAATTCTTCCCCTTCATGGGAGGAAAAATCTATATCATTGTTGCTTGGATATATTTCTATGTAAAAGGGTTCCATGTGTCTATCTGTTTTTCCCCTTCCAAGTGAATAAAATTTCAATGGCAGACCCTCTTTTCCTCCCCTGTATGCAGACTCTTCACAACTCCTTGAATCCTTAGTTGTCACTATTGGATCTTCACTGATCTGATCGTCAATAAATGTTCCAAGTCTTGTCCCTAATGCCCTTGATATCCTTAAAAGAATCCCAAGTGCTGGATAAACCTTATCTTGTTCAATTTCCTTTAATAAGTCCAAACTAAGACCAGTTCTTTTTGACAATTCATCTAGACTAATTTCTTTTAATTCTCTGAATTTTTTGATTCTTTTCCCGATGTTACAAATCTTGTCCATATCTCTCTCCTAATATTTGGGATTTTTAAGATAAGGCTAAAAGAGATATAAAAGAAATATTCTCTTGTAAAGTAACAAAATTGTACTTTTTAAAAAATAATTTGGAAATTTTGTACTTTACTTATTTGATAATAAATTCCCACTTGTGCTTTTTTTTATCAATATTTTAAATCTAATATTGTACTAAAAATTAATATTCATGAATCTTCGCTTAATAGTATTTTAAGAGTTGATTTGTTGCTGGCTAAGAGCAAAAATATTTACATGTATAAAATCACTTTTAGCAAACAGGCTGACAAAGCTCTTCGAAAAATGCCTCGAAATTTAGCGTTAAAAATTGCTAAAAAAATAAAAGAATTAGCTAACCAGCCAGAAAAAATGTCAAATATTAAAAAATTAACTAATCATCCTGGATATAGGATGCGAGTAGGAGATTGGCATGTAGTCTATCTAGTTGATGATAGTGAAAAAAATATTCACATTATAAAAATAAAAACAAGAGGTGGAGTATATAAATGAATGTTCAAATTATTGAAAAAAATGGTAAGCCTGAATGGGCAGTAATTCCTTATAAAGAATATATAAAAATTCAGGAATTAATGGATGATATTGAAGACAGAAAGGATATCGAGAAATATGTCCAAGCAATAGAAAGTGGGGAAGAGCAGAACATTCCTGGTGAAGTGACCTTTGCTATTTTAGAGGGGATCCATCCCATTCGAGCATGGCGTGAATACAAACAAATTACGGTTAGGGAGCTTGCAAAACAAGCAGGTATTACGTCTTCATATCTTTCTCAGATAGAAACTGGGAAAAGAAATCCCTCAATAGAGACATTAAAATCAATAGCAGAGGCCTTGGGTATAGATGTTGAAATATTAATTTGAAGAGCGCACAACAGTGCGCTCAAGCTGACCGCCAACCCTCTGCGCCTTAGGCTTGCGGTTGTAGGCAGCTTATCTTTAATAATAAAGGATACGTTGAATGAAAAAGGATACAGAAAAGGAACTTGGATTTTTAAGATCCATTATAAATATTTTATCATCGGATAGGCTTAGTTTAAGCCAAAAAATGGATAAGAGTTTGAGGGTTATTTTAAGGCGGATTCAGGCCTTAAAGGGCTCTATCATGTTGTACTCAAAAGAAAAAAACACCTTTCAAATTGTTGCTGCTACAAATAAAAAGATATTAGATAAGGAGATTCCTGTTAATCCAGATTCTATTTCTGGTTACGTATTCACCACTGGTGAACCTGTATTTTTTAAAGATATCAGAAAGTCAAAAAAATTTAAGTCATTTGCCATAGGCAAAAATTATAATACTCCCTCTCTTATATGTGTACCTCTTAAAATGGAAAGGCGAATTTTAGGAGTTATTAATGTATCAGACCATAAACAAAATAGATCATTTATGGAAAGTGATTTTGCATTTTTAAAAGATTATGCATCTATCTTATCACCGCTTATAGAAAATTCATGTTTATTTCACAAATTAAAGGAAGAAAAGGAAAAATATAAAAAACTTTCTGAGGAGTTAAAGATAAGCAAAGAAGAATTGCTAATGACTTATACTGAGAGGCAGGAATTAGTTCAAATGGTGGTTCATGATTTTAAAAGTCCACTTTCTGCAATTATATCTAATCTGGATCTATTAAAATATATTGGGCTTAATGATCAACAAAAACAAATTGTGGATACTGCATTAAATGGAGCCAAAAAACTCCTTGATATGATAAATGAATTTCTCCAAATCGCAAAAGTAGATCAATTTCAAAAAGATAAAATTAAATTTGAACCAGTGTCTCTTTTATCTGTATTAAACGAAGTTATAGAAGAATTAAAACCACAAGCAGACATCAAATCAATAAAAATAATACAACAATCCCAGAAGGACGTTATGCTCTGGGGAACACATTCTCTATTTGTACATTTAATCCAGAATTTAATATCCAATGCCATTAAATATACACCAGAAAATGGCCTTGTAAAGATCTCATGGGAGGTTTTAAAAACACAAAGGGCTGGGGATAAATTTAAAAAATTTGCAAAAATTTGCATAGAAGACACAGGCCCTGGAATACCAGATGATTTAAAAAAGGTTGTTTTTAACAGGTTTGAAAGGCTAAAAAGGGATAAGGGAGTTCAAGGTACAGGTATAGGGCTTTTTATTTGCAAGCGCATTGTAAATATATTAGAGGGTAGGATTTGGATAGAAGATGCAAAACCTCAGGGTAGCAGATTTTGTTTTAGTTGTTATGTTTGTGAGGAGGAAGAGTAATGGATAAACAGAAACCAATTTTGTTGGTTGATGATATTCAACCAGCCAGGGAAACCCTTAGTAATATATTAAAGGTCCTGGGATATAAAAATTTTTTAGACGCCTCCAATGGTGAAGAGGCAATAGAACTATTGAAAAAAAATCCAGATATCCAGTTAATTATAAGTGATTGGAAGATGCCAAGGATGAGCGGCATTGAATTATTAAAATGGGTACGCAGCCAAAAAGAATTTAAAAACATTCCCTTTATTATGGTAACATCAAAGGGAGAAAAAGAGGATGTAGCCCTAGCTGCAGAACAAGATGTAACTGAATATCTTGTAAAACCTGTTACTGTAGAAGCCCTTATATCAAAAATAGAAGATATAGATTACAGATTGGCAAAATTAAGAGAGTTAAAACAAAAGCTGGAGGAAATAAAAAAGTTAATAGACTCTGGAAAAGATGAAGAAATTAGAGAAGAATTGGAAAAGGTTTTAGAAGAATTTCCAAAGGACAAATCCAAGTTGCTAAGGGAAATTGCTTATATGTATATGGAAAGGGGATTTTTAGATGAGGCAGAGAAGATGGTTAACTGGGCTCTTTCAGAAAATCCCCTCTATACCAAGGGATGGTGGTTAAAAAATGAGATAGCTCTCAAAAAAAAGGATCTTAATGGGGTACTTTCTGCGCTTGAAAAACTATATGAATTAAACCCAAATTCCTCAAAAGTTCTCTATCATATTGGAAAGATATATCTCGCAAAAGAGAAATTAGACAAGGCCAAAAGTTTCTTTTTAATGGCCCTTAAAGTGGATCCAAAAAACGAACAGCTAATACAGGATATATGGAATGCCTATCTTGAAAATGACCTGTTAGACGAAGTATTCAGGGATTTTGGTCATATATTATTTGAAAAATTAAATGTGGAGACATTAAATAATTTGGCAGTATCTCTAAGTAAAAAGGGTTCTGTGGATCAAGCAATAGTTGCCTATCGTCAGGCACTAAAAAAAGAACCAAAGAATTCCAGACTGCATTACAATCTTGCAGTAGCATATCTAAAGACAGGGAAAAAGAAAAATGCCTTGGTTCATTTAAATGAGGCCATTCAAATAGACCCTGAATTTGAGAACGCCAAAAACCTGTTGGAAAAATTGATGAAGGAAAAGGATCTAAACAAAGAGTAAATAGAAGATGTTTAAAAAATATATAATCTCAAAATTATCTACTGAAATCACGGGATATATTTTCATAATTATTGCAGCTACTTGTTGGGGCAGTATAGGACCAATGGCAAAACTTGCCTTTAAAAACGGCATGGGACCTATGGAGGTAGCCTTTTACCGTGCTGTGTTTGGATGGGTTTTCTTTTTTATCCATGCAATATTTATGGGACTAATACGTATAAACTTAAAGGACTTGCCAATTTTTATAATATTTAGTCTTTTGTGTGTGTCCCTTTTTTACGTCTCATATCAAGTAGCAGTTTCAAAAATAGGTGCTTCCCTTGCTTCGGTGCTCCTATACACTGCCCCTGCCTGGGTAACCATACTTGCGAGGATATTTTTGAATGAAAAAATAACCCCTTTAAAATTAATTGCCCTATTCCTCACTATATCAGGGGTAGTTTTAATCTCTTTTTCCTCAAACACCCCTGAAAATCAACTAAAAATAACACCCATGGGAATTATATGGGGTCTTATATCAGGACTAACCTATGCATTATACTACATTTTTGGAAAAAAAACACTGCAAAACTACTCTTCAATAACCATTTTTACCTACATTCTACCCATTGGCAGCATTCCCTTATTCTTTTTGATACCTAAATCTCTTCCCCCTCTATCTGCGCTCTTTCCATTGCTATTTTTAGGGTTTGTAACAACTTATCTTGCATACATTGCATACTATAAAGGACTAAAATATCTTGAAGCATCAAGAGCATCTGTGGTGGCGACCTTAGAGCCAGTAGTTGCCTCATTACTTGCATTTTTATTTTGGAACGAGGTACTGAGCCCTATTAGCTATATAGGAGGAGCACTTATTCTGTGTTCAGTAATATTGACTATTTCTGTCCAAGAATCATAAGATACAAGATTTTTTATAAATAAGATGACAATAGGTCAGGCAATTTTGTGGATAATAGAATGGTGATAATTGTTTATATCATATGTTAAGTTGCCCTTTTTAAGAGTTGATGTGCCAGCCTGGATAATATCAGTAAGATCTGAAGATGTATTGTTATCAAATGGGGAAGAAACCATATTCTCTGCCTGATCCTTTTTCTCCACTAGTTTTGCCATTTCTTCTGCCTGTTCTCTGTACTTTTCAATTCTGGCCTTCATAGCCATTTGATCTGCCTTGGCAGCAACAGCCCTATCCTGAGGAGATGGATCAGAAGGCGCAAGTGCTGCCCTTTTTATCACTTGTGCCTTTCTTATGGTGGCATCTGGATTCCCTGGCACTGGGGATACATCTATTTTTACTTCTCCAGCAACAGCGTACCTATTTCCGTCTGGACCAATGACATAAGAATATTGGGGACCCCCTCTAACATAAGGGCCACCAGCGGCAATATGGGCCTGTTCATGTGCCTTTACATGGGCATCTATTCTCTTTAATTCTTGAACCTTTTTTTCTTCTTTTGGGTCAGATTTTTTGTCAGATTTACTGTTTTTAGAAAGGCTTAACTTGCCCTCTTTATTTTCTGGAGAATTGATCCCATCACTGGATTTATTAGAGGGAGTATTCTGGCCATTGTCTTTAGTTGTCCTATCAATCTCTTTTTGAGCAACTAAAGTATTTTCAGAAGGATCTTTGTTATTTGGTGATATACCT
>NZ_JBMYBT010000092.1:0-7397 GCF_053993635.1 Desulfothermus sp.
TTTCTTTATTGTGAGCATAAATTGTTTCTAACCCTGCTTTGTTTTTAATAATTACAACTTTTCCATATCCCTTTTTTTCACCAGAAAAAATTACCTCTCCATCTGTAGCAGCCTTAATATCAGTTCCAATGGGAGCTGCTATATCAATACCATTGTGCATTTTTTTTACCCCTAAAAAAGGGTCTATTCTCATACCAAAGTAAGAAGATATCTCTCCTGGAACTGGCAATATAATTTTAACTGGCCTTTTCGAGTCATGTTTTTTTTCTATGTCATTTGCGATTTTGTTTACTTTATCTAGAATATCGCTGTGTTGTTCTATTTGTTCTAGCGGGTCTATTTTTTTCTGGATATTGTTTGCGCCCTGGATTTTTATATTTTTTGGTTCAGTTGTGTGTTCACTCTTTTTCTCAAGCTGATTTACCAGATTGTTATATAGAAATTTTGATAGTCCTATGCCTCCTCCCTGGGCCAATTTTTTTGAGAATTCAAAGTCAAAAAGATCCATATATTGATTATTTATAGGGTCAGAAAAAAGACCATTTTTTGAAACTGTCTTTTTCATCTCTCCCCATAATTTTTCAATAAATATGGCCTCAAAATCAGTGCATACCTCTTTTAGTTTTTCTTTATCATTCCCCACGTTGGAGGTTTTAATAGAGCTTAATTTTTGAGCTACTTTATTTAGATCCAGATTATTTTCTAATATCTTAGGGTCAATAGTTGTTTTTATCATTTAATATACCTCCAGCTCTGCATGTAAAGCTCCAGCGGCTTTAAGTGTCCTTAAGATGGAAATCATATCCCTTGGGGATGCACCAATTGCATTTAGTCCATCAACAAGTTCTTTTAAACTGGCACCTTTTATTATGTTCAATTTTTTTATTTCCTCTTTTGCCTTGACCTGGGTCCTGGGAACTCCTGTGGTGATTCCCAGGCTAAATGGTGCTGGTTGAGATACTAGCGGTGTTTCCTTTACCACAATTTGAAGATTTCCTTGAGCAATTGCAACTGGGGATATCTTTACATCCCAGCCCATTACAATGGTGCCAGTTTTCTCATCCACAACCACCTTTGCCCTGGAATCTGGCGTTACATACATATTTTCCAGACTTGCCATTAATGGAACTAAATTGTGTTTAAATTGTGGGGGAACCTTGAGTTCTATGGTGGATATATCCTTTGCAAAGGCAAAATTCCCACCTAATTTTTCATTAATTTGCTTTACTATCTTTTCAGTGGTAGAAAAGTCTCTAATATCTAAAGAAATAGTAATCTTGTCCTGTGAATTAAATTCAAAAGGTGTTTTTCTCTCTATTGTTGCCCCTCCAGGTATCTTTGCAACTGTTGGGATGTTTTTTACAGCAGAGGTTGCCTGACCCCCTACTGAATATCCCCCAAGTAAGATTGGTCCTTGGGCAAGGGCATATACCTTTCCATCTATTCCCCTGAGTGGGGTTAAGATAAGCACGCCGCCCAAGAGGCTTTTTGCATCTCCAATTGAAGATACAGTTACATCTATTTTGTCTCCTGGCTTTGCAGACACTGGCATCTTGGCGGAGACCACAACTGCTGCCACGTTTTTGGGCTGGATATTTTGGGGATCTACCTTTATCCCCATGTTTTCTAGCATGTTGGCTATTGAACGTATTGTGAATTCTGATCCCCTTTGATCTCCAGTGCCAGAGAGTCCCACAACAAGTCCATAACCAATTAGTTGGTTGGTTCTAACACCACTGAATTTTGCAATATCCTTTAGCCTTACGCTTTCACTAAATAATTGTTGCTGGAGTAAAGCAACTATGAAAAATATCAGTAATATTAAATTGATTTTTTTGTTAAACCTTAAAATGGCCATATCTTATCCACCAATTTTCCCATCCATCCCTGTTTTTGTTTATCTGATAACACCCCTTCCCCATACACATAGATCTTTGCATCTGCTAATTGATTAGAGGTAATTGAGTTATCTGGGCCTATATCTCTTGCCCTGATCAATCCATGGACTTGAATTATCTGTTTTTCTCCATTTACCATGATTTCTCTGACCCCTTGAAGTTCCATAAGGCCATTTGGAAAGACCCTGATAATTCGGGCTGCAACTGTCGCAGTGACAGTGGTCTTTCTTGTTATTTCTCCTGATGTATCCAGCTTGTTATTGTTTACAGCTTTTAAAAGGGGCACATTACCTACAGAGTTTGGGAGTCCCATAAATTTTGACTGTCCAAGAAAGCTGCTAAATCCAGCATCTATATGATATTTTTTTTCTGACTTAGTATCTGATTCACTGGAAGCACTGCTTTGCTCCAGGATTTTTACGAGTACAATGTCTCCTACTCTTTTTGCCCTGTTGTCTTCAAAAAGAAGCGTGGCCTCTGATGGTTGAAAAAGAGAGCCTGGATTATCTATTTTTGAGATTGGTTCTGGTTGAGGAGGTATAAGTGGTGCTACATAAGAAGGAGATTTTGCTGAACATGCAGCTAAAATTGCCAGTATCAATATTACTAAAATATTCTTCATTACAAAACTCCCCTCTTAATTATTCAACTTTTACAGTTTCTCTACCTACCACCTTTGCATAGACCACTCTATGGCTCTGGATGTTTAATACCTTTATAAAATCCCCTATATTGCCATCTTCTAAGCATCTACCAATGGTCCTTAAAATAATGCTATTCCCTTCATAAACTAATTTTACCTTTTGTCCTCTTGATACAACAGGAATGGGTTCTAATCTTTCCATAGTAATTGGTTGCATGGCCCCTATTGGCACCTTGATCCTATATGGTCCAGTTTTACCATCCCAGATATTTTTTGGAAGATATGCGAGATTTTTTTTAACAAATGTTATTTTATCAGGTGTCAGCGGCTCTCCAATGTTTAAAGGTCTCTTTGCACAGGGCACAGGTTTAAATACATCTAGGAAAAATCTACCACTTCTCTTTTTTGTGACCTTTTTGTTTTTTAATATTATAAAATGTACTGTATTTGAACCTGGTTTTATAGTATTTCCATATATCTGGATATAAATTTTTTCTCCTTTTTCAAGTATTATATATTCTGGCAATACAACGTCCCTTAACCTTATCTCTCCACCAATTTGAGATGTGTTTTTAATAAAATTCATAAGTAGAGAAAATAGTTTTTCTTTATTTAGAATATATTTCCCTTTAATTATCTGAATTTTATCTGGTATATCACAACTATTTATCAATTTATCAGGAAGATTATCTGATAATATTGTTTTTAAAGTATCTCTTTTTAGAGTAAATTTTTGAGGATAGTCCGATATTTCCAATATAGGCATCTCTTTAATATTTGACGCTATTTTATTTGAACTTTCTGCAACTATATCTTTAAATCTTACAAAGTTATCAGATACAAAAACCACGTCTTTGATTTTTATACAAAAGCAAGGTCCTTGAGAAGATATTAATAGAATCAAAATGAATAAACTGAAAATATAAAAACTTACTTTCCTCATATTCATCTACCTTATTATGTTATTTGCAGTTCGTAATATTTGATCTGAGGCAGTAACTGTTTTTGAATTACTTTCAAAAGCCCTTTGGGCCATAATCATATTAACCATCTCTTCTACGAGTTCAACATTGGACATCTCTAAAAATCCCTGAACAATCCTTCCAGCATTATCTGTTCCTGGAGTAACCTGTTGTGCTGCCCCTGATGCAGGAGTTTCTAAATAGAGATTCCCACCAATTGCATTTAGACCTGCAGGATTTATAAAGGTGTAAATTGGTATATCAGCTCCAGCTAATTCGTTGCCTTCTTTATCTAAGGCTGAGATATGACCATCATTGGTAACTACTATATTTTGGGTCTCTGCTGGCACAGTGAATGTTGGTTGCAGGGGATATCCCCTGGCAGTAACTATCTGTCCATTTTGATCAATCTTAAAATTGCCTGCCCTGGTGTATGCCAATTGTCCATTTACATCCACCTGAAAAAAACCATCTCCTTCTATTGCTAGATCAAGCGGATTGCCTGTGTTTTGCAGGTTTCCTTCTTTAAAAAATTTGTGCACAGTAGAAGGCCTCACTCCAAGCCCAATTTGAATTCCAGTTGGTATGGTTTGACCTGCCTGATTTTGATGTCCAGCTATTTTTAAGGTCTGATACATGAGGTCTTCAAATTCTGCCCTGCTTTTTTTAAAACTAACTGTATTTACATTGGCCAGGTTATGGGCAATGGTATCTATGTTGAGTTGTTGCGCAACCATACCTGATGCAGCAGTCCAAAGAGACCTGATCATAATAATTACCCCCCGTTCCAAGGTTAAGTTGGATTACCAACCTTATTTATTACGTTTCTGTCTTGGTCATTGGTATTGGTCATTACCTTTTGCATGGCTTCAAAGTTTCTCAAGGTATCAATCATTTTTACCATTTCTTTTACCACCTGTACATTGGAACCTTCTAAATAACCTTGATATATTGTTGGATTATTTACTGGTTTTTCATTGTTAGGATCACTTTTGTATAGATTTTGCCCAAATTTTTTTACAATGTCCTTGTTTTGAAAATCCACTATGTCAATAATACCAACTTGTGTATTTCCAGAATAAACTACACCGTCCTCAGTTATTGTGATCTTTCCCCTTCCAGCAATCTGGATAGGTCCACCTTTTCCTAACAGCTTGTAACCATCAGGAGATACAATGAAGCCATCTTTATCCAGGGTAAAATTTCCAGCCCTGGTGTACATTATCCCAGATGGGGTTTGTAATTTAAAAAAACCATGCCCTCCAATTGCAAGATCTAGAGGATTTTGCGTGCGTCTTAAATCTCCTTGAGAAAAATCTATTTGCTTTTCACCTATTCTAGGTTGGGTATTTAGATCCTTCTCAGGCCACCTTACACCTCCAGTTATCCCGAGATTTGGGTCGTTGAAGTCATGGGCATAGTGGATTAATACATCCTCAAAACTGAGCCTATCCTTTTTATATCCAATGGTTGAAGCATTAGCCAAATTATTGGCTATTATGTCTAATCTATATTTTTGTGTAAGTGCCCCGAAAACTGAGTTGTATACACTGTCCTGCATGGGAAAAAACCTCCTTTTCTAAAGGACAAGCAAAATCCAGGCCAGCTAATTTTTACCTAAGTTTGTCAAATGGTTAGCCAAAGTTAGGTAAGGGATAGGTACAAAGATTTTTTTGAGTTTTCTTCAATTTTTTGACAGTATATTTATTTTCAGATACTTTTGTTTAACCCTTGACTAATTTGAGAGTTTTGAATATATAAAAAAGAGTTTATTTGAGCGGGTGTAACTCAGTTGGTAGAGTACAAGCTTCCCAAGCTTGGAGTCGCGGGTTCAAATCCCGTCACCCGCTCCACTCCTGAAAAAACTTTTAGTTGGAAAATTTTGGAGTGGGCCTATTTGGGTCCACTTTTTTTTTGAATAATTAAGCTTTGGAAATGGAAATGGAATTTGAAGATATAAAAGAAAAAATCACAAAAATTGTGACTGATGCAGTTTTGACCCTGGGATATGATTTGTGGGGCATGGAATTTTTAGGTTCTATCAGAGGCGGTGGAATATTAAGGGTATATATTGATTCGCCCTCTGGGATATCCATTTCTGATTGTTCTCAGGTGTCAAAACATCTTGATGTAATTTTAGATTTAGAGGATCCAATCCCTGGTTCTTATACCCTGGAAGTATCTTCTCCTGGTCTGGACAGGAGATTCTTTGAGATACAACAGCTTAAGGATTATATTGGTAAGATGGTATCAGTTAAATCTAAGGTTCCAATTGAATCCAGAAAAAAGTGGAAAGGAATACTTAAAGGTGCTGACCTAACTAATAAGGTAGTAGTAATAGAGATAGAGGGAGAGGAATTTTCAATTCCATGGGAAGATATTGAAAAGATTAAATTGGTCTATTTTGAATAGAAATTTTAAATATTGCAAGAGATGGGGGAGAGTCTTTAATTTTTTGCTTAGTTTTCACAAGTGGAGGTTATTTCATGGGATTAGAGTTAAAAAGGTCCATTGAAACTATTAGTAAAGAAAGAAGAATAGATAAAGATGTATTAATAGATACATTGGAAGAGGCTGTAAAGGTAGCTGTTAATAAAAAATACCACAATAGGTTAGATATAGAAGTGAATTATAATGAAGATACAGGGGATATGGAGGTCTATCAATTCAAGAGGGTGGTGGAGGAAGTAGAAGATCCAGATAGGGAAATTTCTTTTGAGGAAGCCAAGAAGATAGACCCAAATGTTCAATTAGATGATGAGGTGGGATTTAAGCTAGAAGTAGAAGACCTTGGCAGGATAGCAGCCCAGTCAGCCAAACAGGTTATAATCCAGCGCATGAGGGATGCTGAACAGGAAATTATATATGAAGAATATAAAGATAGGATTGGTGAAATAGTAAGTGGAACAGTACAGAGAAAAGAGAGGGCTGGACTTATTATAAATTTGGGTAGGACTGAAGCCCTTTTGCCCAGGGATGAACAGATCCCTACAGAACACTATAAAAGGGGTGATAGGGTGGATGGCTACATAATTGATGTAAAAAAAGAAGGCAGAGGGCCGCAGATAATATTATCCCGTTCTCATCCAGCTTATATGGAACTCCTTTTTAAAAGGGAAGTGCCAGAGGTCAGTGATGGAACAATTATGATTATGGGAATAGCCAGGGACCCGGGGGTTCGTGCAAAGGTTGCACTTTATTCAAAGGATAGAGATGTAGATCCAATAGGGGCGTGTGTTGGTGTTCGTGGTTCTCGAATAAATAAAATTATACAGGAATTTAAAGGGGAAAAAATAGACCTTGTTGTGTGGAGTCCAAATATAACTACATATGCTGTCAATGCGCTGGCACCAGCCAGGATTTCCAGTATTACAGTTGATGAAGATGAAAAGAGTTTAGAAGTTGTAGTCCCTGATAATCAGTATTATCTGGCAGTAGGAAAAAGGGGACAAAATGTAAAATTGGCCAGCAAACTGCTTGGCTGGAGTATAGACATTATAACAGAAAGTCGTTATGGAGAGATCTATCAAAATAGACAGAAACTGGAACAACTGGCTGGAGTTGTGGGAATTAGTGTTGATGCATTTTATGAAGCTGGTTTGAGTTCATTAGAAGAAGTGGCGCAGGCAACAGATGATGAGCTCCTGGAAATTGAAGGTATAGATGAGGAAAAATTAAAAGAACTGAGATCAGCGTTGAATCTTTTGATGTCTTAAGTCAGATCTGTCAAAACTTTTGACAAATTTAAGTTAAGGATTTTATGAAACATATACCAGAGAGAACCTGTATTGTTTGTGGAAAAAAGACATATAAGTATCTTTTAGATAGATATGTATATTTAAACGGTAAATTTATTTTAGATAAAGATAAGAAATTGGATGGAAGGGGCTTTTA
>NZ_JBMYBT010000093.1:0-9370 GCF_053993635.1 Desulfothermus sp.
TGGAATTTGAGGTTGTGCCAGGGGTGAGTTCTGCTGTAGCAGCGCCAGCATATGCAGGAATCCCGCTAACTCATAGAGATTTTTCATCCTCTGTTACCTTTATAACAGGCCATGAGGCCAGCACAAAAAAATCATCTGTAATTGAATGGGATAAACTGGCCCGCTCTGCCTCAACACTGGTCTTTTTTATGGGCGTTAAAAACCTTCCCCAAATAACCAAAAACTTGATCTCAGCAGGACTATCTAAAGATACTAAAGCAGCACTGGTTAGATGGGGAACCACATGCAGACAAAAAAGTGTGGTATCTACCCTTGAAAACATATCTCAGGTGGCAAAAAAGGAAAACATCACCCCCCCAGCACTACTTGTTGTTGGAGATGTAGTGTCTTTAAAAGATAAGCTCTCATGGTTTGAAAAAAAGCCATTACTTGGAAAAAATATTGTAATTACAAGGGCAAGGGCACAAGCAAGTGATCTCTTTAACCTCCTTAGAGAATATGGGGCATGTTGTATCCAGCTACCAACAATTGAAATAAAAGAACTATCTGATTACTCCCATCTTTATTCAGAATTTAACAAACTGCATACCTATGATTTTATAATATTTACATCAGTAAATGGGGTGGATTTATTTTTTGATAAATTGTTCAAGAACAACATGGATGTTAGGGCAATTGGTAATTCAAAGATTGTAGCAATTGGACCTGCAACTGCCAGAAAACTAAAAAATTTTGGTATAATACCTGATATAGTTCCTGAAAAATTCATTGCTGAAAGTATAGTTGAAAAATTAAAACAAATTGGTGTTAGTGGGAAAAATATACTCATTCCAAGGGCAAAACAAGCAAGGGATGTATTAATAAAAGAATTGGAAAAGTCTCATGCAAAGGTAGTAGTTGTTCCAGTTTATGAGACAACTATTGGAGATGGCGACGCAGGTTTTGTAAAAGAAAAAATAAAGGGAGATGAAATAGATTTTATAACATTTACAAGTTCTTCTACTGTAAAAAATTTCTTTAAATTAATACCACCTCAACTTGTTTCTGAGTATGGTCATAATATAAAATTTGCATGTATTGGTCCTATTACAGCAAAGACTTTAAAGGAATATGGATTTAACACAGATATTATGCCTGATTCTTATACAATCAAAGACCTTGTTTTAGAAATATTAAAATATAGAAGAGAAAATTCATGAAAATAATTATAAATGGATTTGGGAATATTTATTTCGAACTAAAAAAAAGATATGGGAAAGGTGTAAATATTATTCTGTATGTTCCAGAAGGTGTAAGTGCTGAAGATATTATCTCAATTCTTAATATTGATACAGAAGATATTGAAGGGATTTTTATAAACGGAGAAGTAAAATCTACGTCAAGTGAATTAAAAGATGGTGATAGGATTGGATTAATTCCTAAAGGCATTCCTGGTCCTTACAGGTTTTTGCTTGGGATAAAGAAGTTAAAGAAGTAGAGAATGGATTTTTATATCCACTTTATAAATTCAATCTCCTCTGCTTATTTAATATTAGCCACAGCAGCTTTTATTTTTATACTTACAAGAGGGGCAGATTATGCAGTAGATGGTGCTGTTGAGCTTTCTCAAGCCCTTAATCTCTCACCCTTAGTTATTGGAGCAACTGTAGTATCAATAGGCACTACCCTTCCTGAGGCGTTTGTATCTGTTATGGCTGCATGGTCCAATAATCCAGGCCTTGCATTGGGAAATGGTGTTGGCTCCATTATAGCAGATACAGGGCTTATTTTGGGTGGTTCATGTATTTTGTTTAAGGTTCCAATAGATAGATTTGTATTAAATAGAACTGGATGGGTCCAATTTTTTTCAGCGACTCTACTTGTTGTTATATCATTAATACAAAAATATGTATTCCACAACCCTATTTTAAATAGATGGGTAGGTGTCTTGTTTATTTTTCTGTTAATTGTATATCTCTATTTTACATATAAGTGGTCTAGACATAGCATTCTTTTCCATTCTTCGCAGGATATAAAAACATCAAAGCTTAAAGCTTTTATAAAAGTTTTTATTGGACTTTTTTTAGTGATTATTAGCTCAAAATTTTTGATAATCACAGTTCAAGAGCTGGCAACACGAATTGGGGTACCAGAAGATGTAATAGCTGCTACAATAGTAGCATTAGGAACTTCTCTTCCTGAATTTATGACAGCAATCACTGCTGGTAGAAAAGGTCATCCTGAAATTATGGTTGGTAATATTGTGGGAGCAGATGTGTTAAACTGTTTTTTTGTTATCGGAGCATCTGCTTTGGCAACGCCCTTAAATATTCCTCAAAATTTTTACCATCTCCACTTCCCGGCTATGCTAATCATCCTCTATTCCTTTAGATTTTTTATCTCTATAAATAAGGGAAAAGAATTTTTTCCCAAATGGCAAGGTGCATATTTGCTTCTCATTTATTTAATATACATTTTCATCCAGTACAAATGAACTACCAAGGTGTAGGTTCTATGTTCTAGGTTCTAGGTTCTAGGTTTATGGGTTTATTGAGTTTGTGGATTTCTTGGGTTTGTTGGGGTTAACCCATAAACCCTCAACCCTCTAACCCATTAACCCAAAACTTTGAAAGTCTAACTTTAAACAACGTTGAGTATGGAACATAAAACCATATTGAAATAAAGTATAAAAAATTGTATGTTTAGATAGATTTTGCGCTTTTATTTTTTACTATCAAAGGACTTTTTGGTCTTTTCCATTTTGAGTTAAAAAATACTTAAAAAGGAATTTATTATGATTATTTCAGAAAATCTAATTCAAACTCCATCACCTGATCAGAGGTTATGTGGATTTTCAGGTGACACAATTAGATTTAGCCTTGAGTTCAGGGAAGATATACCTGGACAGGGATTTGTTCGCACAAATTTAGGACACAGCAGAATAATTCGCAGAGAGGTAATAAAAAAAGTTGAAAAAGGAGAGGTGAAATTTCACCTGGATTGGCATGATATTAAAATGGAAAAAATAGATAAAAAACAATTTGAGGTAGAACTTCCCTTGACCCAGGTAGGACACTTTGAGGCCAAATGTTACCTTTTGCCAGATAAAAAAAATGACCCTATCTGGCCTTTGGGGGGAAATGTCCATATTAATGTAAAACCAGCTATATCGTGTGCTGCAAACACAATCTACAACGCCTTTGTAAGGCTATTTGGCCCATCTAAACATGGAACTGATTGGATCAAAAAATTTGATTTAAATCCTTTAGACAGGGCTGGATTCCACGTAATTCCCCCCTCTGGGACTTTTAGGGATCTTATAGAAGAGCTGGACTTTATTATCTATGAACTAGGATGTAGATACATTCAACTATTGCCCATATTTCCTGTTCCAACCACCTTTGGAAGGATGGGGCGTTTTGGCAGCCCTTATGCGGTGCAGGACTTTTACAGCGTAGATCCTCAACTGGCGGTATTTGATCCCAAGAAAACTCCTATTGAGCAGTTTATGGAACTTGCTTCAGAAATACATAAAAGAAATGGTTTTGTTATTTTAGACATACCCATAAACCACACAGGATGGGGCTCTATTATCCACGATGTACACCCTGAGTGGCTTAAGAGGACTGAACAAGGCGAAATTGAGGTTCCTGAAGTGTGGGGGGTTAGATGGGCAGATCTCACAAAATTGGACTATTCAAACAAAGATGTGTGGAAATACATGGCTGATGTATTTTTAAGGTGGTGTGATAGGGGCGTTGACGGATTTAGGGGTGATGCTGGCTACATGATACCCTTTGAGGTATGGGAGTATATTATCTCAAAGGTAAGGGAGTCATTCCCAGATACTATTTTCTTTTTAGAAGGCCTGGGGGGAGATATAAATATTACCATAAATCTCTTAAATAGTACCTATGATTGGGCATATTCTGAACTTTTTCAAAATTATACCAAAGAACAAATAATCCCTTATATCAAGTTCTCTTCAAAGGTTTCATCAGAAAATGGCGTAATGGTCCATTTTTGCGAAACCCATGACAACAACAGACTTGCATCTGTGTCAAAGACATATGCAAAAATGCGAACAGGACTCTGCGCCCTTTTGTCCCACTTTGGTGCATTTGGTTTTGCAAATGGTGTAGAGTGGTTTGCTGATGAAAAGATAAATGTCCATGAAATAACTTCATTAAACTGGGGAAATCCAGAAAATCAAATAAAATTTATAAAAAAACTATCTGCAATTCTAAAGGCAAATAAGACCTTTTTCCCTTATGCCACCATCAATTTCCCAAAACAAATAGGAGATAATTCTATCGTGGCAATAAGAAAACCAGAGGATAATTCATGCTATTTAATAGTAATTGTAAATCTTGATTGTGATAAAAAGAATAAAATTTCTTTTAAAGATAGCTCTATATTAGATGGAATCCACTACGACTTAATAACAGGTAATGAGATAACTATCTCTAATACTAACGGATTTTATGAATTATATGTAAATCCAGGAGAAGTATTGTGCTTAACACCAAACAAACAAGATTTAATAGATGTAGATAAAATTTATTTCAATAATATAGTAACACCTGATATTTGTTTAAAACAAAAGGCAAAGGAAAAATTATATAAATTTATTTGTTATTTTAATGGATTAAAACATATAAAAATAGACGAAGAAAAGGAATTAAATCTATTTTTAGAGAGTCCATACATTTATTTAAAAGATAATTCAAGACCTAAAAATAGTGTGCTTAAATGGACTTTTCCAGATGATATAAAAAGAATGGTTATGGTCCCTCCAGGACATATTGTTTTATTTAACTGTAAACATCCTTTTAGATTAAAACTAAAACAAGGAAAGAAAATAATATTTAGCGATGCATCTATAAAAGATAACAAAGGTGATTATTTTATTTTATACTTTCCTGATGAAAAATTAAGAGAACACAGGATCGTTGATGTCCATATTTTTGTATATGACAGTAAAGTAATAGAAAAAAAGAGCTCTATTTTGTTTTTATGTGATTTTTCAAATATCAAGATAAAAACCATTTTTACCAGAACTGAAATATTAAAAAGATGTTTTACTTATCTTGCTTCCAATAAAAGAGGAGCATTATCCTACATACCTGTGTGGTGGGGACATCTTGAAACAAAATACAATGCATTACTGTCTGGAAACTTAAATCCAGACTCTTTAGATGATAGGCATGTTATGTTTACAAGGCTAAGGGCATGGTTAGTCCATCAAGGTTATTCAGAGGAAATAAACAAAGATTTGATTCAAAAATTTACCTTTGACTATGAAAATCATGGAACATGGGATTTTTATATACCCACAGGTCTTGGAAAACACACCCATATGAGCATTTTCTTAAATCTAAGTGATCACGAAAACAAATTAGATATTACTTTTAAAAGACATATCTCAAAAGAAGATAATGAAGAAACAAATGAGGTTACCCTGATACTCAGGCCAGATTTAGAGTCAAGGTCCCATCACCATGTTACCAAGGCATATTTAGGTCCAGAGGAAATATTTCCTAAAAATGTCACCGTACAAAAAAATGGGATTATTTTTCACCCATCAGAGAAGGCAAAATTATATCTTAAGGCAAGTAAGGGAGAATTTGTGCTTGAGCCTGAGTGGCAATATATGGTCTATCTACCCCTAGAACAGGAAAGGGGGCTTGATCCCCATACTGACCTTTTTAGTCCTGGTTATTTTAAAATCCCTTTAATGCCAGGTGAGAGTGTATGTATAACAGGTTCAATAAACAGTGATACTGAACCAATAGATGGACAAATAAAAAAAATAAAAAAAGAATATACATACATTGAAGGTTTAAAAAGGGCTATGGAGAAGTTTAGTGTTAACAACAAAATCGACAAGCACAACTATGTGCAAACTGTAATTGCTGGATTTCCCTGGTTTTTAGACTGGGGAAGGGATTCTCTGATATTTTCCAGGGCATATATTGAAGATAATAGACCGGACTTGGCCATATCCATATTAAAATACTTTGGACAATATGAAGAAAACGGCACACTGCCAAATTTAATTAAGGGAGGCACACCCTTAAATAGGAATACATCAGATGCACCACTCTGGTTTGGTGTGGTTCTTGCCGACCTAGTAGAAAAATTAGGGTTAGATGTATTAAAAACAGAGACAAAAAATCGCAGTTTTGAAGAAATATTAATCTCAATTGGGAAAAATTATGTAAATTCCACGCCAAATGGCATAAAAGTAGATCCTTGTACAGGACTTGTCTATAGTCCACCACATTTTACATGGATGGACACTAATCACCCAGCATGTACTCCAAGACAGGGTTATCCCATAGAGATCCAGGCACTCTGGCATAGGTGTTTAATCCTTCTTGAAAAAATAGATCCCAGAGGGAATTTTTGTCCAATAAAAGATGGATGGAAGGGTCTTAGACAAAAGGTAGAAAACTATGTTATAGGTCTTTATGTAAATAGATCCCTTGGATATCTCTCAGATTGCCTTCATACATCAGGATATATGGAAGCCCATTATGCACAAGCTGATGATCACCTAAGACCAAATCAACTCCTTTGTATTACTCTAGGACTAATCACGGACACCGAAATACAAGAGCCTATAATCCATGCAACTTCGTCTCTTATTGTTCCTGGAGGCATAAGATCTATTGCAGATAAAAGATTTAAATTTCCTTTGTTTTCAATTCCAAAACATGCTATAAAGGATCCATATCATCCATATCAGGGAAGATATATTGGAGATGAAGATACCAGCAGAAAACCTGCATATCACAATGGCACTGCATGGACATGGCTTTTTCCCTCTTTTGTGGAAGCTCTTTTAATCACCTTTGGCAAGGAACATCTTGATTCTTGTTTATCGATACTGGGATCTTCATCTATTTACTTAAATTCTGGATGTGTTGGACACATACCAGAAATATTAGATGGAGACATCCCTCATAAGCAAAGGGGATGTCTTGCCCAGGCATGGGGAGTTAGCGAACTTTACAGAGTTATAAAAAAATTATTAAAAATAAAACAAAATATGGAGTTAGGTCATGAAAAGCTTTAAATCATACCATGTGTACCCTTCAGTCCCTAAAAATCTAAAATTTTTAGAACCTTTAATCCAAAATCTCTGGTGGTCGTGGAGGCTTGAAGCCATTGAACTACTAAAGAGAATGGATCCTGAAAAGTGGAAACTATCTAATCAAAACCCTTTGAAAATGTTTAGTGATTATATATCCCAGGACGCCTTAAATAGATTTGCCCATAATGAAAATTTCCTTTTGCATTTAAAAGGGATAAAAAAGCAATTTGAAGAAGAAGTTCTTTTAGAAAAAACTCCAGAAGTAATTGGCATGCCACAAGATTCCACTGTTGCTTATTTTTCAATGGAATACGGAATCCATGAAAGTATCCCTATTTTTTCAGGTGGCCTTGGGATACTTGCGGGAGACCATTTAAAAGCCGCATCTGATTATTGCATCCCATTAGTTGGCATAGGACTTTTTTATAGATATGGTTATTTTACACAATTTTTAAATAGCGATGGATGGCAACTGGAGGAATACCCAGAAACTGATATCTTTTATTTACCAATCCAGAGAGTCAGGGATTCAGGAGGAAATAAGGTATATATTGAGATTCCATCCCCAATGGGAAATATAAGGGCAAGGGTGTGGAAGATTGATGTAGGAAGGGTGGAACTCTATTTGCTAGACACCAATTTAAAGGACAACCCCCCTGAAATAAGAGATATAACATCTAGGCTGTATGCTGGGGAACCCAATGTGCGACTGGCACAGGAGGTACTACTGGGCATTGGAGGAATGAAACTCCTAGAACAACTGGGTAAATTCCCAAGCGTGTGTCATTTAAACGAAGGCCATTGTTCCTTTGTGTGTATTGAACGACTGGCACAAATAATGAGAAGATTCAATATTGAACTAAAAGATGGAATGGAACTTTTGCCCAGGACCAATGTATTCACCACCCATACTCCAGTTGCAGCAGGCTATGACACATTTTTTGTTGATATGGTGAGACCGTATCTTGAACCATACACCCAGATATTCAATGTTCCAGTAGAAGAAATAATATCCTGGGGACAAAGGGGATGGACTTATGACCCATCAAACAAATTTTGTATGTTTACTTTTGGATTAAGATTTTCTCAGTTCTGTAATGGTGTGAGTAAACTTCATGGCCATGTGGCCAGAAAGATGTGGCACCATGTGTGGCCTGATAGACCAGTTGAGGAAGTACCCATTGGATATGTAACCAATGGGGTACATGTAACCTCCTGGATTTCCATAGAAAATCACTTATTATTCGAAAGATACATTGGTGAAAAATGGTATAATGAGCCGTCAAAAGATATAATTAATGGAATAAGTAGTATTTACGAAGAGGAACTCTGGAGGGCCAGGGAGCTTAGCCGCGCCAGACTTATTAGATTTTGTCGTTACAGAATGAGACAACAATATGAAAGGAGAAATGCACCTAAGTCGATTCTAGATGAAGTTGAAGGAGTTTTAGACCCAAATGTTTTAACAATAGGTTTTGCAAGAAGGTTTACTGCATATAAAAGGGCAAATTTGATATTAAGGGATCCAGAGAGGCTAAAAAAAATAATAACCTCCAAAAAACACCCTGTACAATTTATATTTGCAGGCAAAGCCCATCCAAAGGATGAAGAAGGAAAACGAATAATACAACAAATTATTTCCTTTGCAAGGGATCCAGAAGTGAGGCACAGATTTGTTTTTTTAGAAAATTATGACATCAATATAGCCAGACACTTAGTTCAAGGAGTAGATGTGTGGTTAAACAATCCACGCAGACCCTATGAGGCATGCGGGACATCAGGCATGAAGGCAGCTATTAATGGCGTGTTAAATTTCAGTGTGTTAGATGGATGGTGGTGCGAAGGATATAGGGAAGATAGGGGCTGGGAAATTGGAGGAGGAAAGGAATACACAGACCCCAATTACCAGGATGAAGTGGAATCATACGCCATATATAACATCCTGGAAGAAGAAATTCTACCTGTATTTTATGAGAACAGGAGAGGAAGCATACCATTTGAGTGGGTGCACATGATGAAAGAATCCATGAAAATGGGACTCATTGACTTTTCAGCTCACAGAATGGTCAAGGAATATGTAGATAAATTTTATTCAATAGCTGCGCACAACTTTTTCGACCTAACCAAAAACAATTGTGAAAAAGCAAAAGAATTTTCAAAACAAAGAGAGAGATTAAAAAATCTGTGGAGTCAAATCAGAGTAAATAAGCCAATGAAACTTGGACCATCCCACTTTAGGGTAGGAGATGAATTTGAGGTTATTGCTGAGGTGTATCTTGGAGAAATACAACC
>NZ_JBMYBT010000094.1:0-8613 GCF_053993635.1 Desulfothermus sp.
TAGTTTCATCCAGGCATTCTAAGATTTATATTGCAAAAATAACAAATGGAAAAAGTCTTGAAGAAATAGAGGAATATTTAAAGGCTGTTAAAAAAATAATAGATTCTGGTGAGTACCCACGCATAAAGGAGAAACTCCAGGAGATTATTCCTTTTTATAATTAAGGGTTCGAGATTTAAGATCTAAAGTCCTGGACCTAGCACATTGAACAAAAAAATTTCTTTTGTTAAAGTTAATTAGAGTAAGTTGAGGAAAGAGAGTAGATCTTTAGAGGCATATAGATCGTGATTCGTGATTAGGGGACAGTGATTCGTAATTAGTGAATAGGGAATAGATGAATTATATTTCTCTATGAGTACTAATAACAAATTACAAATCACGAATCACGAAGAACATAGACCAAGGAGATTTTCATGAAAATAGAGATCTTTCGTGGGGCACCGTTTGTGGATAGAGAAGAGGAGATAGAGTTTTTTTTAGAGTGGTTTGATGATGTACCGCAGAGGTTACTTCTTGTCTATGGTCCAAAGTCAAGTGGCAAGACCACAGTAATAGAATATGTAATAGACAATAGACTGCTGCCAGAGAAAGAGTGGTGGCTAAAGGGCAAGTATTGCGTAAAATACATAAATTTGAGGAGAAAGTTAATTTCTAATTATGCTACGTTTTTACATTCTTTTATATTTCCCGAGGATGTATATAAGGAGACAGTGGAAACAGATGGCAAATTTTCGTTAAAGTTTTTTAGCCTGCAACGGAAGGTATTGCAGGAGATAGAGAAAAAAGAGAGGGATTTATTTGAAGAGTTGATGAGAAAAATTGAAGAGGAAAGTAAGAATAAAAGGTGTATTTTAATAATAGATGAAATCCAAAAACTTCAAGAGATTCATATAAATAGCAACAGAGAACTACTCAAAGAATTTTTGAATTTTTGTGTGAGTTTGACAAAGGAAAAACACCTCTCTCATGTAGTGATACTCACATCAAATACAGTATTTATAGAGAAAATTTATAATGATGCAAAACTTAAAGAAACAAGTAGATTCAAGAAGATTGATCACCTTTCTAAGGAAAAAGTCCAAGAATGGTTGGACATAGAAGGTCTAGCTAAAAAAGAGTTTAAACTTATTTGGGAATTTTATGGAGGGAATATTGGCAGAATTTTAGAAGCTATAAAGATTAAGAAAAAAGGAAAGGACTTAAAGGAATTCCTGGAACGAGAAAGATGGTTAGCCTATACTGAGATAGTAGATTATTTAACAGAGTTTGATAAAGAAGATAGAAAAATTTTTTTGAGAGTGGCAAGGAAAATAGTGGAAGATGGTTACTATCCAGTTGAAATGATATCTAAAGAAGAAAAGAAGCTATTGCAGAAGTGGGCAGAAAAAGAGATACTATTTTACGATCCCCTGGAGCTTAAGGTGACAGGGAATAGTCGGATATACGAAAAGGGAATGGAGATGTTGCTGAGTAGATGAGTAGATGCTATATGGGTAAATGCATGAATGGGGTAATGAACTAAAGGGTGTTAAAAACATTTATTGTTACACCTAAAATAACAATGAATAACTACCTATAACCACTAATAACTATAAATAACTATAAATAACTATGAATAACTATGAATAACTATAAATAGCCATGAATAACTACAAATCACCACAAAACAATGTTTCCCTCTAACTCATCACATATTATTTATCTCAGTTTTTTTGGATGGTTAAAACATGCTATAAGGTGCAGTACAAAGTATGTTTTAGGGTGTGATGATAATGCAAAAAAAATAGTTTATCCTCTGAATAGAAAGGCCTCAATAAAAGATATAATAGAAGCCCTTGGTATCCCCCACACTGAAATAGGATTGATTGAGGTTGGCAGTCAAAGGGTGAGGTTTTCTTACATCCCTAAAAAACAAACACATCTTAAGATTTATCCCCACAAAATCCCTATTGAAAGGGATAATTATCTGTTTGATGAACCAATTTTAGAGCTTCGGTTTTTGGTGGACGCAAACGTTGGAAAGCTGGCCAGGTTTTTGAGAATGCTTGGATATGACTGTTTTTTTGATTGGAGTATCCCTGATGATGAGATTGCTGAGATAGCCTTTAGTGAAAAAAGAATAGTCCTTTCAAAGGATATACAATTGCTTAAGCGCAAAAAAATATTGTGGGGGAAATTTATACAGGCTAACTTCCCAATAGATCAATTAAAAGAAGTAGTTAATTTCTTTGGTCTAGATTTTAATAATCGAGCTTTTACAAGGTGTCTTGTGTGCAATAAAAGGTTAGTCCCTGTTGATAAAGATGCAATTATCCATAGATTAGAGCCAAAAACTAAAAAGTACTACAATGAATTTTCAATATGCCCTGTATGTAAAAGGATCTATTGGCAAGGATCCCATGTGGAAAAAATGAAGGACTTGTTAAAAAAATTGGTTTAGTGTATGAGTCTATAAAAAATGAATATTAGTAATAGATAGGGAGTAAGATATGGAGATTAAAACTATTTTAGAAGAATTTGAAGTAATAGCAAAGGATCCTGTTACTTATTTAAGAAATTTGAGTGAGAACGGAAAGAAAATTGTGCTTTACACCTGCTCATATGTACCTGATGAGATCATATGGGCTTTTGGATTTCATCCTGCCAGGGTGTTGGGGATATCTGAAACACACCAGCTTTCAAATTCCCACCTGCAACCATATTGCTGCCCCACTGCAAAAGCGGTTTTAGAAGATATCCTGTCTAAAAAATTACCTGCCGCCCATGTAGTATTCTCAAATACGTGTGATACAATGCAACGGGTATCGGATATTGTGAGGATAAACACGGACATTGAACACTTTGATTTTATGGTCCCTACAAGATTGGATTCTGATGCCTCAAAAAAATATTTAAGGAAACAAATATTAAACCTTGCTGGATTTTTAAAAAGAAGATCCCTTTTATTAGAACAAGATAGAGAATGTTTTGATGATGTTCCCAGGATTAACTCTGCAATAGAACTTTTTGAAAGAATATATAGAAGTGCCTTGAAACTAGCAGAGATATCTCAAATATCCAATAAAATTTCAAACAAAGACATGCACAATATCTTTATTGCATCAGCCATTATGGACAGGGAAGATCTTGCAAAAAAATTAGAACATCTAAATAATTGTATAAAAGAATCGACTCTCTCAAGCTCGGTTAAAAAGAGGATAGTCCTCACAGGGAGTTTATGTTGTTTTCCTGGTATATATGAAATCCTTGATAATGCAGGTGCAAAAGTGGTCTATGACGACCTCTGCTCTGGTATAAGGCCGTACAAAAGGCGTATTAAATTAACCGGGGATTGGGCCTATGATATTGCAAAGAGCCTGGTAGAGAGGCCTATTTGTGCAGCAAAATTTAAAGGACTTTTTGAAAGGATTTTGTATTTAAAAGATATTGTGAAAAAATACAGGGCACAGGGTATAATTTTTTTGGTTCCAAAATTTTGTGACCCCCACTTGTTTGATTATCCAGATATAAAAAAAGAAATGGATGTACCTGTACTCCTTTTGGAAACTGATGAGAAAAATCAGATAAAAGGGCCAGAGAGGACTAGAATAGAAGCATTTTTAGAAACCATATAAGGGGAAGAATTATGAATATGGAATATAAAAAAGAGCCCATTAAAACAAAATCAAAGATGAAGGAAATAATGACCAATTATTTTTTAGAGGCCTTTGATGCAAAAAATAAGGGGAAAAAAGTTGCGTGGATTACCAGTGGTGGGCCAGTTGAGCCTTTGATTGCAATGGACATAATCCCCATATACCCAGAAAATCATGGGGCAATGATTGGAGCATCAAAATTGGGGGAAAAACTTGTGAGTTATGCAGAAGGTCTAGGCTATTCCTGCGATCTTTGCTCATATGCAACAGCAGATATAGCATGCAGTAGAGGGGAAAAAGGTCCAATAGGCCATTTGCCAGAGCCAGATATGTTGATCTGTTGCAATAACATATGTTCAACAGTGGTAAAATGGTATGAGATCCAGGCAAGGTATTTTAATGTCCCATTATTTATTCTGGATACCCCCATGTGTCACACAAACTTTACTGAAGATACAAAGGAATATGTGAGAAGACAATTTGATGAGTTGTTTTTGTTTTTAGAGACAGTGTGCAAGAAAAAAATGGATTTTGACAGGCTTGAGAAGGTTGGGAGATTATCTGTTCAGGCACAAAAACTCTGGCAAGAAATCCTGGACACAACAACGCATTCTCCAGCACCAATGAGTGCATTTGATGCATTTTTCCATCTGGCACTTATCGTGACTTTGCGTGGGACTGAGATTTGCGTTAATTATTATAGAGAATTGCTAGAAGAGATGAAGGATAGAATAAAAAATAAAATTTGTGCCGTACCTAATGAGAAGTATAGGGTTTTGTGGGATAACCTTCCAATTTGGTATAAGACCAAGTGGTTGTCAGAAAAATTTGCTGAAAGGGACGTATGTTTAGTGGCTGATACCTATACCTCTGCCTGGTGTAGCTCCTTAAGATACATTGATGAAAATGATTTTCTGGGCTCCTTGGCACCGGCATATACAAGGATTTATCTAAATCAGGGGATTGATACAATGGCCAATGAGATAATAAAGATGATAGATAAATATAAGGTACATGGGATTATCATGCACTCAAATAGGAGTTGTAAGCCATATTCCTTTGGACAATATGATATACAGAAAATAATAAGGAATAAGACCAAAGTCCCAGTGCTCATAATTGAAGCGGATATGCTGGATCAACGATCATTTTCAGATGCTCAGATAGAGAGCAGAATTGATGCCTTTTGTGAACTCTTACACTCATAAACACTATTGTCTTGCCCAATTAAACTATTTGAGGTAACTTGTCCTTTATCTATTTTTTCTAACTTTAATGTGTTTTTAAGGGGTTAAATAAAGAACTGGAGGTCAATAGATGCTCACTGCAGGGATAGATATAGGTTCAACTACTGTTAAATGTGCAATATTAAAAGATAATGAGATTGTTGCAACGGCTATTGATTTTACTGGATATAATGTAAAAAAGGCGTGGCAAAATATTTTGTCTAAGGCGCTTGATAAGGCCAAATTATCAACAAATCAAATAGACAATATAATTTCAACTGGTTATGGAAGAGACAGTGTGGATATTGCAAATAAAAAGATTACTGAAATTACATGTCATGCAGCAGGTGCCCATTTTCTAGAACCAGGGGTCAGAACAGTTATAGATATTGGTGGCCAGGATTCAAAAGCCATATCTTTGGATGAAGATGGTCGGGTCATTGATTTTGTAATGAATGATAAGTGTGCAGCTGGTACTGGTAGATTTTTAGAGGTAATGGCCAGGGCAATGGAGGTGGATCTGGATAAATTTGGTGAATTATCTATGGTTGCCAGAGAACCTGTTAAAATAAGTAGCCTCTGCACTGTATTTGCAGAATCAGAAGTTATCTCAATGATTTCTCAAGGAAAATCCCGTGAAGACATAATTGCTGGGATACACAGATCCATTGCAACCAGGGTGTATTCAATGGCAAGCAGACTTGATATTAGATCTCCTATTATGCTAACTGGTGGAGTTGCAAAAAATATAGGAGTTGTAAATGCTCTTAAAGAGAAATTGGGCGATAATTTAATAATAAGCCCTTATGCACAATTAAACGGTGCTATTGGAGCTGCATATCTTGCACAAAGGCAAAGTTGAATAATGGGGGAATGGGTTTAAGGGCTGATGGGTTGATGGGTTAAATTGTTCAACGTTCAATGTTCGACGTTCAATGTTTAAGGTACCTAAAACCTAGAACTTACAACGTAGAACGTAGAACATTGAATCTTTATGAAATCCAACAAACTCAACAAACTCACAAATCCAATAAACCCACAGCTACACAAACCACATTAAAGGGGGAGAGTTATGAGAATAGTAGAGCCTGGGAAAGTTACAGATAATATTTATCTTCTGGGGAAAAAAGAGTCTAATGTTTATTTGTTAGATGGAGGGGATGAGGCGGCAATTTTAGGTGGAGGGATGATATATATTGCCCCTGATGTTATAGAGCAAATAGAAAAAATTAACATTGACCCCAACAAGATAAAAAAAGCAGTGATATTACATTCCCACTTTGATCATGTTGGAATCCTTCCTTATTTAAAGAAAAAGTGGCAATGGATAGAGATTATTGGATCCAAGAAGGCAAAAGACCTTCTTTCAAAAGAAAAGGTGATTTCATCTATTCAATTTCTGAATGATATGATATTAGAAAAACAAAATATGAAACAAAAAGCCAAGGAGATTGGACTTGATTTTCCAAAATTGGATGTTGAAAAGGTGGTTTCTGAGGGGGACACCATCAAAGTAGGGAATTTCAGTCTTCAAGTCCTAGAAGTTCCTGGTCATTCTTCCTGTTCAATTGCCCTATATGAACCCAAGTTAAAGGCCCTGTTTGCATCTGATGCAGGAGGAATCCCCATGGGAGATGACGTATTTACCGCAGCTAATTCCAATTTTGATAAATATATGGATAGCTTGCTTAGGATGAGTAAATTAGACGTAGAGATCCACCTTGCAGAACATTTTGGGGCAATGACTGGTGAAGATGCAAAAAAATTTATGGAAAAGTCCATAGAGTCTGCAAAGCAGACTAGAAAGATTTTAGAAGATGCCTATAAGAAACAAAAGGATATATCTGTTGCTACAGAAGAAGTAACAAATCTACTCATGTCAAAGTTGGAAACAGAGTTCTTGCCAAGAGAGGTAATTTCAATTGTGGTTGGGCAGATGTTAAAATATATATCCAAGAGTTTGTGATTCGTAATTTGTGATTCGTAGGGGCAATTCATGAATTGCCCTTAGTGGGATGGTGTCCTTATGATTAGTGATTCGTGATTGGTGATTTGTGAACAGGAAGAGGGAAAAACAGTGAAAAGGAAACAGGAACACAAAGAGGAAAGAGAAAAGAATAGTGAACCAATACACCAATATACCAATATACCAATAACCGTGATTAGTGATTCGTGATTTGTAATTAGTGAACAGTGAACGGTGAACAGAAAGAGGAAAGAATAGTGAACCAATACACCAATAACCAATATACCACTATACCAATATACCACTACACCACTACACCAATAACCGTGATTCGTAATTTGGGAGTTGAGAGAAATAATTGACGAGATAAGCGTGAAAGGTTAAGCATCAATTTTCGCAAGTCCAGATAATAAGACGAGGGGTTTAGTATGTCTAAAAAGGCAAAGGGATTTGATAAGTACTTAAATTTTATAAGAAATATAGGAATTATTGCCCATATTGATGCTGGAAAGACAACTCTTACTGAGAGAATTTTATATTATACCAAGAGGATCCACAGAATGGGAGAGGTCCATGAAGGGACAGCTACAATGGACTATATGCCAGAGGAGCAAGAGCGTGGAATTACTATTACATCTGCATGTACCTCTTGTCACTGGCAGGACAAACAGATAAATATTATAGACACCCCAGGCCATGTGGATTTTACCATAGAGGTTGAAAGGGCGCTTAGGGTGTTAGACGGTGCAGTTGGCATTTTTTGTGCGGTAGGCGGAGTTGAACCCCAGAGCGAGACAGTGTGGAAACAGTCAGAAAAGTACCATGTTCCCAAGATAGCCTTTGTAAACAAGATGGATCGAATTGGCGCTGATTTTGAGAATGTCCTTTTGGAGATGAAGAAAAAATTAGGGGCAAATCCAGTTGCAGTGCAGATACCCTGGGGAGCAGGAGCGGAATTTGAGGGGGTTATAGATTTAATTGAGATGAAATTTTTATGGTTTGACCCTTCAACTGACGGCGAAAAATTTGAAAAAAGAGAGCTTAATAGTGAACAGCGAGAAAAGGCAGAGCCTTGGCGAGATAAGCTAATTGAGAGTGTATCAGAGATAGATGAATCCATTTTAGAAAAATATTTATCTGAAGAAGAGATTTCTACTTACGAAATAAAACAGGGACTTAAAAAAGGTACTATTGAGCTTAAGCTTACCCCAGTATTTGCTGGTTCCGCCTTAAAAAATATAGGAGTCCAACCAGTATTAGATGGGATATGTGATTTTTTGCCCTCTCCTTTAGAAGTTAAACAAATAGAGGGAATTGACCCAGAGACAAAGAAAAAAAAGGTCTTTCCCATATCCTCTAAGGCTCCATTTTCAGCCCTTGTCTTTAAGATCACCATGGAATCAGGAAGACAGATGTCTCTTTTCAGGGTCTATTCTGGGACAGTCAAACCTGGAGATACTGTTTATAATGCAACCCAGGATAAAAAACAGAGGATTGCCAGATTATTTACCCTGCATGCAGATAGAAAAGAACGCATTGATATGGCAAGGGCTGGAGAAATCGTTGGGGCAGCAGGACTAAAGGACGTTAAGACTGGAGATACCCTTTGCTTTGAAGATGACAAGATAATTCTTGAAAAAATAAGTGATTATCAATCGGTTATATCCATTGCACTTGAGCCCAAAAATACATCAGAAGGAGAAAAATTAATAGAAGCCTTAAATAAACTTCTAAAAGAAGACCCTACCCTTTTTATGGAGGTGGACGAAGAGACTGGCCAGATAAT
>NZ_JBMYBT010000095.1:0-6992 GCF_053993635.1 Desulfothermus sp.
TGTGGTATAATTGGGCTGACATTAGCTAATAATCTACTCGAAAAATATCCAAACTCAAAAATAGCAGTTATAGATAAAGAGCGAGATATAGGTTTTCATGCATCAGGTAGAAATAGTGGGGTTTTGCATGCTGGTTTTTATTACTCAGCAGAATCATTAAAAGCAAAATTTACTAAGGACGGTTGTTTATATTGGAGAAAGTTTTGTGAAGAAAATAAATCTGTAAAAGAAAGTTCAAATTTTTTGAGTACGTTAGGGGGAATAGAGATGAAGGAATATAAATTATACGTATCCACATGCTCTTTTTGGTTAATTATATTGATTTTTTTACTTTTAGGTCCTGCCTGTGCTCCAACAACCAGGGTGCCACAGATTAGTGAAGAAATAGCTGCACAGGAAGCAGAAAAACAAAGAGAATTGGCTGTATTAGAGTTTGTAAAACTATATAAACGTCTCCAAAGAGTAGGTTTTCGCATTCTTCAAGCCAATGCACCATTATGTGGGGAAAAAATAAGATATGATTGGGGTTTTATTTTTCTTTCTCAGGAAAGTATACCAAAGAATTATCGTCAGGCCTATGTACATTTATATGGAATCAGAGAATATCCAACAGTACTTTATGTAATACCTACTTCACCAGCAGAAAAAGCGGGTTTAAAACCAGGAGATGTAATTTATGCTGTTAACCAGCAACATTTATTGCCAGGCACAAAAGGAATAAAAATTTTAAGCCAAGTTTTGAAACACAATCATGGTGAAAAAATTGTGTTATCAATAGAACGTAAAACCAAAAACCTCAACATTGTAATTAAACCAGTGTGTATATGTAATTATTCAATAATATTAAAAAATAGCGATCAAGTGAATGCATTTGCAGATGGTCAACACGTGGTTGTTTTCTCAGGAATGATGAGGTTCTTAGATTCTGATGATGAATTGGCTCTAATTATAGGCCATGAATTAGCCCATAATACTATGGGACACATACAGAAACAAGCTGTGAATAGAACGATTGGAACTCTTTTAGGTGCTATTGTAAGTGAATTAACAGGGGTAAATGTAACAAGAATAGGAGCACAAACAGGACAATTGCTCTTTAGCCAGGAGTTTGAGGCTGAAGCAGATTATGTGGGATGTTATTATGCTGCTCGCGCAGGATACGATGTCTCAGGAGCTGCCCAGTTATGGAGGCGTATGGCTGCTACTCATCCTTTAGCCATCAACTTAAAAGGAAGCACCCATCCATCTACAGCAAAGCGGTTTTTAGCTATTGAGAAAACAGCTGAAGAAATTAAACAAAAAATAAAAAGGGGAGAGCCTTTAATTCCAGAAAAAAAAGATCATTATAAAGATTAACTCTTTTGCTCTTAGACACGGAGCTTCTGACAGAATATTTAGATGAAACCTGTATAAGTAGGATTAGGCAATCCATTTTTATGGTTTTTAAAAACATGATTGACAACGTTAGATTCCAAAGATAAGTTCCCTTGAAAAAAACAAAATATCTCTAGGTTCCCTGTATTCAGGGTGAAACGGGAAGCCGGTGAAAATCCGGCACTGGCCCGCAGCCGTGAGAGGGGACGAAAGCTGGAATATGCCACTCTTGACACCTTTTCACCATGACTCCTCAAAAATTAAGGAGCTCGGTTAAAGGTGCCAAGGGGAAGGCTCCAGCTCGCTCTGGTGAACATTCTAAAAAGAAAATTTTATTCACCGGGGCGAGTCCTGTTGAATTTCCTTAAGTATTCAACAGGGCAAGTAGGATGATCCTCAAGTCGGAAGACCGGCCTAGAGATAATAAAAAGGACGAAGCTTCGAGGCTAACTGCTTCGTTCTCGGAAAGGGTGACTTGCCTTAAGCTAAAGCCCATTTCCTGAGAACCCGCCTGAAGCTTCCTCCTTAGTATGCAAAAATAAATTGCATAAGGAGGAACAAAATGACTCATCAACTCTATCCTTTAATTTAATACCAGTTATTGTTTAAAGAAGTTTTTTATTTAATAGCTCTATCTATAATTGTGATCCTGGTGTAATTAGTTGTTTTTGTTTTCCAGAACAATTTAATAAGGATATTTATGCCAATGAGTAAATATTTATGGGGTTTATTAATTTTATTTCTCTTATTTTCATGCCATTCTTCTACATTTGAGTCCTTTGGAGAATTTTCAATAAAAAAATTATCCAACGGAGTAAAAGAGATTACAGATGGTGTTGGCAGAAAATTTGTCTTAGTGCCAAAAGGCATAAAAGCTCCAAAACAATACACCAAAGATGAAATAATATATATCCCAGTTAAAAGGGTTATTGCATATTCAGGATACAATGTCTCCCTTCTTAGAGGTCTTGAAGTATTAAATACTCTAGTTGGAGTTACTCATAAAAAAGATTACTGGACAATAGACTATGTAAAACATGGCCTTGAAAATGGATCTATTATATATGTAGGTGAATCCAATGCAGTTGATTATGAGCTTATTAAAAAGGCAAGTCCTGAAGTAGTGTTTACCTGGAATCTGGCAGATATACCTAAATTAGAAGAAATGGGTATTAAATGCATTGTAACAACAACTAAAAGTGCAATGGATCTCAATACGAGAATGAAATTTATGTTATTTTTATCTCAATTCTTTAATAAAGAAGAGGTAGCAGAGGAATTTGTAAAGAAAGTTAAGAAGACTATAAAAGATATAAATACAAAATTAAAACATATTTCATCAAAGCCAAAGGTAATATGGGGAGATATTTATGAAAAAAGAGTGTTAATTGAACCAGGTGATTCCTGGTCTGCACAAATTGTTGAAATAGCAGGTGGAGACTATCTCTTTAGCGATATTAGGGGGAGTTCCTGAATGGAGATATCTCTGGAGAGGTTTCTCTCCAGCGGAAGACAGGCAGATATATTGTTCACTTATCGTACTTCAATTACAGGTGCATCTTCTAAAGAAGTACTGGCCAAGATAAATCCTTTAATCAAAGATATAAAACCCCTAACAAAAGGGGCAGTTTATTCACCCCTGCCTAATTACTCTCAGTCAATGGATAGGCTGGATGAGATAATTAAAGAGATTGCAGCAATCCTTCATCCAGAAAAATTTCCAGGATATAGACTGAAATTTTTTACCAAACTCCCTGATAAAGGATAAAAAAATATGGTTGGTTTTAAAAGGTCTTCCAGGGGGGTTATCTTTATTTGTTGTGCTTTTATTCTCATAGTATTTATATGGCTATCTCTCTCAATAGGGTCAGTATCCATAACTCAAAAAAGGCTCCTTTATTTGATTTTTTCTCACGACACTTATTCAACTGACGGCTTTATTCTCTGGAATATAAGGATTCCACGCACCATTGCTGCAGTGTTAGGAGGTGGTTTTTTAGGGGTATCAGGCCTACTTTTACAGATATTTTTCAGAAATCCCCTAGCTGGTCCATTTATTCTGGGAATTTCTTCAGGTGCCACATTGGTAGTTGCCCTGGTCATGCTAACATCTATTGCACTTGGTTTTACCCAAATTGCGCCTTATCTAACCACCCTCTCTGCCCTTTTTGGTGCATACATTACAATGTTTATAGTGCTTATAGTGGCAACAAGAGTAAAAAATCCCATCACCCTTTTAATTATTGGTCTGATGATAGGCTATCTATGCCACAGTATCACCAGTATTTTAATGGCATTTGCTGAACAGGAAAGGATCAAGGGTTTTGTGCTATGGCAAATGGGAAGTTTCTCAGGATTTAAATGGTCAGAGATCAGGATACTCACCTTTGTTGGGCTAATAATATTGATATGTACTTATCTTATTTCAAAGCCATTAAATGGATTATTACTTGGGGATATTGATGCAAAATCCCTTGGAGTTAGGGTAAAGATGATCCGTTTTTTAATAGTTCTCTTTTCCTGCGCATTATCAGGACTGGTTACTGCTGGGGCAGGACCAGTTGCTTTTATCGGCATTGCAATACCCCATATGGGAAGGCTTATATTTTCTACTTCTGATAACAGGGTTTTAGTTCCAGGGGTGTTTTTGCTTGCAGGAATAGTTACAGGAGTATCTGATTTAATTGCAAGAAACATATTTTCACCTGTAGAAGTGCCAATTAGTGCTGTAACTGCTATTTTTGGTGCACCTATTATAATTGCTCTTGTATCTAAGAGGAAAATGGAGATATGAAAAATAAAGAAAAGGTTATCTCTGTCTCTGATCTAGATATAGGATATGGGAATAAAAAGGTCTTATCTAACGTAGATTTTGATGTATTAAAGGGAAAATTTGTCTCTATATTAGGTCCTAATGGTGCAGGCAAAACTACACTATTATTAACTCTGGCAAAGATATTAAAACCAATTAAAGGAACTATTTTTATAAAAAGCACTCCTCTTAATAAAATACAAATTTCAAACATGGCAAAACTCATTTCAGTTCTCTTTACAAAAAGATCTAATCCACCTTTTTTTGATGTATTTTCCTATGTAGCACTTGGAAGATATCCCCATACAAATATTTTGGGAAAGCTTACAAAAAGAGATAAAAAAATAGTTGAAGATGCTCTTAAATTGGTTGGTGCTCTTTATTTAAAAGAAAAACCAATGGAGATGTTGAGTGATGGAGAGCGACAAAAGGTATATATTGCCAGGGGACTATCTCAAGAACCCGAAATAATGATCCTGGACGAGCCCACAATACACTTAGATCTAAAACACAAGGTGGAAATAATTTCCATACTCAAAAATTTATGTACAAAAAAGAATATTACAATAATAGCTTCCCTTCACCAGCTTGAGCTGGCAATGAAGGTCTCTGATTATGTTATTTTGGTAAAAGATGGCAAGATGATAGCCAAAGGAACTCCTGAACAAATCCTAACACAAGAAAATGTATCTCGCCTATACAATTTTAATGGTGTAAAGTTTAATCCCCTTTTAGGCTCAATTGAGATCTCTCAACAATACAATAAATCCCAGCCAATGATATTTGTACTTGGTGGTATGGGATATGGAACTCCAATTTATAGGGTTTTATCAAGAAAAGGATTTTGTATATCTACAGGAATATTATATAAAAATGATATCGACTGGTTTATTGCAAAACAAATGAATGCAATATGTGTTGATGAAACTCCATTTTTACCAATAAAAGATGAAAAAATATCTAAATGTAAAGAATTAATAAAGGATTCAATAATGATTATTGATCCAATTCCAAACTCTAATACCCTGTATAATAAATCAAAAATTATCAATTCAGCTATAAATTTTAACAAGAAAGTAATTTTATTTAATCAAACTAAGACAAATCCAAATTCAGAATATGTAATCAATTTAAATAATTTAGATGAATTAGATTCTATATTGGACGGTGTTAGACATGATAAAATATTTAATAATTATAATAACAACTAATTGTAATTTAAATTGTATCTATTGTTATATTGGAGATCAAGAAAGGTTAGTAATTGCAAAGGATATTATTGATAAAGGTTTAAGTTTAATACCCAATAAAACTGCACCACTACATATACAAATAACAGGTGGTGAACCTACCCTATATCCTGAATTAATAGAATATACATGTAAAAATATAAAAAAACATCTTCCTATGGCTACTATTGGGATTCAGACAAATGCTACATTGTTAGATAGCTCTATTGTTAAGATATTTAAGAAATATGATCTCCAAGTAGGAGTAAGTCTTGATGGTCCAGGGGAGGTTCATAATATCTTGAGGGGTAAATTTACAGATACCATTAAAGGCATAGAGCTTTTAAAAAGGAATAGGATAAAATGTCGTATTACAACCACCCTTACTTCCCTTAATGTGACTTCACTTAAAAAATTGGCTCTTCTTATTGATTTGCTTGAAAATATAGAAGGAATTGGTCTTGATATGGTTGTAAAAAAAGGACGTGCTATTGATAAGGATTATTTATTTCCAGATAAACTAGAGATATATTCAGGCATAATGGATTTTATGCGCATAATAAATTTAATCAAAGCAACGAAAGATTTTCATTTTAGAGAACAGGACATGATATCTGGATATAGAAAAAATAAAAAATATGTATTTTGTCATGCCCAACAAGGAGAATCTATTGGGATCTTTCCAGATGGAAGTCTATATCCTTGTGCTCAAACTGCTGGAGATAAAAGGTTTTTATTGGGTCATATTAGTAATTATAAAATAGCAAAGTATGAGTTTAATAATTTTACCAATAAAGATAAATCCTGCTCATTATGTAAAATATCTAGTTTTTGTCCAGGAGATTGTCCAAGTAGAAATTTTTACAATGGTTCAAAAAATAAAAAATTGGTGTGCTCACTTTATTTTGCTGTTTTAAAAGCACAAGGAGTTCATTATGAAACTTCTTAAAATTACATATTATTCTGCTACTTCTATGGAATTTCCTTCAATTTCAAATGCTCACTTACGCATAAAACAAAAACAAGAACCTATAGAAATTGTAGTTAGGGCAAAATCACAATTAATAGATAAAAAAAATGCAGAAGATTTTATTGAACACGCAAAAAGCTCTCACTTTGTTATAATAAATCTTCATGGTGGAAAAGAGTCTTGTCCTAATTTTGACCTGATAATAAATGAAATAAAAAAATATAGGGAGAAAAATAAATTACCATATATATTGATGTTTGGTGTATCTGGTGATGAATCATCTATTAATCTAGCGTCTAAATACAGTGATTTTTTCATGCAAGAGATTTGGAATACAGTTTATAAATATATCTTATTTGGTGGGCCTAATAATTTTAAAAATTTATTTAATTATTTAAAATCTATTGTTTTTGATATTGATAATAAATTTGATCCTCCAAAAAAAGAACCCAGTGAAGGCATATATCATCCTGATATTGTCTATGTTTCATCTTTAGATGAATATTTAAAACAAAAAATAGATAAATCAAAACCAACTATAGGAATATGGTTTTATCAAGCATATTGGCTAAACCAGGAACTTAAATGGATAGATGCATTGATACAT
>NZ_JBMYBT010000096.1:0-2181 GCF_053993635.1 Desulfothermus sp.
TTGTCATTAGGAGGAAAGTAAAATGGAAGTGTTTGGTGCTTTAGGTGTTTTAGTAGGATCCATTGTAATTATTGTAATTACTGTTTTAGGATTTCTTATGCCTTGGTTCATTTATAAAATTCATAAAAATGTGAAAGCTATTCGTGAACTTCTAGAAAAGAAAGAAAGTTTTTCTTTTCAACACATTGAGCGCTCGGAAAATTCCAAAATTTAACAGGTAGAAGCCTTTTTAATAACTAAAAGGAGGATAATATGGCAGGTGATATTATAAAGATAGAGGATTTCATAGCTAATTGGAAGGATTCTCCAGCAAAGGATGTTTTTTTAAAAGTAAAAGAACTTATTTTAGATTTTGAAGATGTTGAAATAGACTTTGTGGAAAGGCAAGGTATTAGTTATTCTTTAAGGGCAAAACATAAAAAACAGACAACAAGAAAAATCTTTGTTATGGTAGATGTAATTGATGATGATCCAGAAAATAGGTGGCTGTCCATTTGTTTTTATGGAGATATGATTACCGATCCAGAGGAAAAAGGGGATTTAATCCCCGGAGGTCTATTAGGAGAAGATGGATACTGTTTTGATCTGGATGATTTTTCAGAACAAGAGGTAAATTACATAGTAGATAGAATAAAAGAGGCGTACTTTACAGCATCAAAGTAAGTAGGAGATTAATATAAAGGAATCACCAGGAAAAAAAGAGGGGGTGAGCTTTAAGCTCGCTCCTGTGCCATCATTTTTAAGACCAGTCAAGGGTAAAATTTTTAAGCAGTAATGGGGTATTTTAGCGATTTAATGTAGATTTTCTGCGTTGGTATTTAAACCTTTAATTATTTTAATTTTGTCATTTCTGAAGGAGACATGGGTTTTCCTAAATAATATCCCTGAATATAATCACACCCTTTGGCTTTTAGAAACTTTAACTGTTCTTCTGTCTCAACTCCTTCTGCAAGAACTTTTAGGTTCAGACTGTGTCCAAGATTTATGATGGTTTCTATAATGATCTCATCCTGTCTTGATTTGCCAATTTTTTGCACAAAGGAAAGGTCAATTTTAAGCACATCAATTTGAAATTGAGATAGATATGCCAGAGAAGAATATCCTGTTCCAAAATCATCAATAGCAATAGAAAAGCCCATAAACTTTATATCATGAAGCATCTTTAAAGAAAAATCGTTGTTTTCCACCAAAATCCTTTCTGTAATTTCTAATTCTAACTGATGAGGCTTTATCTTATGAAAAATAACAGCTTCTTTTAATGAATTCAAAAAATCCGGGCTGTTAAAATCAAGTGCAGATATATTTACAGCCACTTTAAAATCATCTCGACCTGTTATGCTATTCCAAAGACTTATCTGTTCACACACCTTTTTGATAACAAATCTCGTAATATTTATTATAAGTCCACTATCTTCTGCTATAGGGATAAACTCAGAAGGAGGTATAAATTTGTTTAATTTAGAGCAATACCACCTGATAAGTGCTTCACATTGAACTAATTTAAGATCATCTACTCTGAATACAGGCTGATAGTTAACAGAAAACTCTTCTTTTTCAATCGCAGACTTAAGAAGCTCCTCCAAACTTACTCTTTTCTTTATCTTTTCTTCTATTGCTTTATCAAATACCACACATTCATCAAGCTTTTCTCTTTTTGCTACACTTAAAGCCATTTCACTGTGTTCCAAAAGCTTGGAAATTTCGTCTGTAACATCAGGATATATTGACCCACCAACATGACATCCCAAATCCACCACCCTCTCTTTTACTTTTATCTTTTGAGCAAATCCTTGTTTAAACCTGGCAGAGATTTTAAAATACTCCTTTAAAGATAAATCTTCACATATAAGAATACCAAATTTGTCTATCTCCAGTCTAAAACCAAGATCTTCCTTTCTCAAAAGGGACTTTATCATGCCTCCAACCTCTTTTAATACTGCATTACCAAATTCATGTCCCCAATAAAAATTCAACAAAGAAAAGCTTTTCAGATCAAGCAATATCAAAGCAACTTTATTTGGCAAATCAGGTTTTGTAGAAAACTCGTTCAACAATTCAATAAGATAGTTTTTGTTATAAAGCCCTGTTAACTCATCAAAATAAGCCAGTTTTTTTATCTTTGATTCTGCCTCCTTTAAATGAGTAATATCTGTTATTGAAGCCAATCTCATTTTTTGGCCT